>JANLUE010000884.1:0-32648 GCA_031363325.1 Gemmataceae bacterium | reverse complement strand
TCAGGCCAACGGCCTGAGATTGTTCAGCCCAGGGCAAGGTGCGAAGCACCGCCGCCCTGGGTCAGCGCCGCGAGGCCGGTTGGAATTCGTTGTTGGCCAAAATGAATGAACGACACCCACCATGCGCTGCACCGCGATCTTCCTTTTTCTCCCGACCATCGCCAGTGCCCAATCGCTGCCGGCGACGCATGCGTTCTCCGGGCTCGCCGCCACGTCGACGGCCCATCGCCTCGAGCGGGACGTCACTCGGCCCTATGGGCCAATGATCGAAGCGGGCGGCATGCCCTCCGGGTCGCCCATTCGCGTGGTCCGGCCGACGTTTCGCTTGCCGACCCAGGAACTTGGCATCGCCGATTCCTACGACGCGCTCTTTTTCGGCGAAGCCCGGCTCGTCCGCGTACGCGTGTACTTGAAAGCGGCCGGCCAGCCGTTGACGCAGCGCTGGACCGATCAACTTCGCAAATACTTCGACTTCCTTGATCGGGACGGCGACGGGGTCTTGAACCGGCATGAGGCGGAGTTCGCGCTCTCGAACGCGGGCGTGCGGCAAATGCTGCGAACCGGTTACGCCTACCAACGGCCCGACGACGCGGCCCGGACGTTCCTCGAAATCGACCTCGACCGGGACGAGAAACTCAGCTTCGATGAATTCGCCCATTTCTATGCACCGTCGGCCGGCCAGATCGTCGATGCGATCCCCGGCCAGTCGCGCGACCCGTTCGCCGATCAGTTGACCGACGAACTCTTCAAAAAGTTCGACACGAACAAGGACGGCAAGCTCTCCCGGGCCGAACTGACGGCCGTTGAGGAGTTGATTGCGTCGCTCGACTCCGACGAGGATGAATGTTTGAGCATCGTCGAAGTCGTGCCGGCTGCGAACCAGGGCTTCGTTTCAACGACGCCCGTCACGCCAAATCCCGTGCCGGTCGGCCCACAGCCGATGCTCGCGTTCAAGCCGGGGGCCGCGCCCGATTCGATTCTCGACACGATCTACAGCCGCTACGACAAAGACAAAAACCTGCGGATTTCCCGAGCCGAAAACCCGTTCGGCGACGAAGTCTTCAAGTTCCTCGACAAGAACGGCAACGGCGAACTGTCGGTCACGGAGTTGATCGCCTGGAAAGACGCGGCCCCCGACCTCGAAGTCGAACTCACCCTCGGGTTGAAGCCGAGCGAGAACTCAATCAAGTTATTGCCGACTCGCCCGGTCCCCGCCGGGCTCGCGTTCCGCGTGACCGGGGAAGGCGTCGGCCTGTTGCAGGTCGGCACGCAGACGATTCAATTTTCGAGCTACGCCCCGACTGGCGTGTACGCCCAGATCGCGGTACCGTCGTTCCTGAACTTCTTCGACAACGGCCGGGGGTACTTGACCGAAAAAGACATTGCCGGCCCGCAGTTCCAGGCGTTTCGCGTGCTGTTCGACATGATCGACCGCGACGCCGACGGCAAAATGACTCGCAAAGAATTCGACGCGTTCTTCGCCTTGCAAGCGGGCTTCACGAGGTTGCCGCTCGCGCTCGTCTACTCGGCCCAGACGCCGAACTTGTTCCAGGTCATCGATGCGAACGGCGATGGCCGACTGAGCGTGCGCGAAGTGCGCGACGCGTGGTCTCGCTTGATCGCCCTCGAACCGACGAGCAAGGACTTTGTGACCCGGGCCGCGTTGCAACCACAGGGGGCGATCCGCTTCGGCCGCACCAACGAAGCATCAGCGATGCAAGCCAACGCGTTCAACACCCGCCCGGTCCGCGTGCCGAACCGAGGCCCGCTGTGGTTCCAGAAGTTCGACCGCAACGGCGACGGCGAAGTTTCGCGAGCCGAGTTCCCCGGCACGACCGCGGAGTTCGATCGACTCGACACGAACAAAGACGGGCTGATCTCGATGGAAGAAGCGCAAGCGGCTGAGAAGACGTTGCGGGTGCGGAAGTAGTCGTCCGTTCTCGATCGATCTAGAGCTTGAACGCCTCGCGCAGGCACACGAGCGCCTCGTCGCCGCGTTCGGCTTCGATCACGACGCTCACGCAGACTTCGCTCGTGTTGATCATCGCGATGTTGATCCCGCGCCCGGCCAGGGCACCGAACATCGTGCGGGCGACGCCGGTATGCGTTCGCATGCCGACGCCGTGAACGAACAGGATCGCCACGTCGCTTTCGCCGGCCACGCGGGCGTTCGAGTCGATTTCGCGAACGGCGTCTTGAGTTCGTTTCAAGGCGCGAGTGAGATCGCCCTTCGGCACCGTGAACGAAAGTTCCGCCCGCCCGGGGCCGGTGATGTTCTGCACGATCATGTCGACCAAAATGTGCCCAGTGGCGACGGCCTCGAACACCTTGGAACAATTGCCCGGGCGATCGGGCAGGTCGAAGACCGTCACGCGACCGTAGCCGGTGTGCAACTTCACACCGCTGATCACGATGTCTTCCATGCCCGACAGACGCGCGATGGCGGACGCGAGGTCGGCGGCCGTATCGCCACGCGCGGAAGTCCGGGGCTGATATTCGCTCGGCTCGCCCAATTCGCCCGTCGCTTCGCCGGCACCGGGCCGGGGCTTGTCGAGGCCGAACGCGGCATGGACCGCCTTCAACGCCCGAGTACCATCGGCCCGATCGACGAGTGCCGATATCTTGATGTCGCCGGTCGTGATCATTTTCATGTTCACGCCCTCGGCCGTCAGGGCCGCGAACATTTTCTCGGCCACGCCGGCCCGGGTCCGCATGCCGCTGCCGACGGCCGACACCTTGCAGACGTCTTCGACCGGGCCGATCGATCCGCCGAGTTCGGCGACGATCGGTTGGAGCGTGGCGATCGCCGCGTTCAAATCGTTGCGCAGGACGGTGAAGCCGATCGACGCCTTCCCGCCGGAACCGACGCTCTGGCCGACCATATCCACCGCGATGTTCTTGCTCGCGATCGCCGTGAAGATCTGATGGCTCACGCCCGGCCGGTCCGGCACGTTCTCCAGGAACACGCGGACTTCGTCTTTCGCGAGCGCCGCCCCGGCCACGGGGAACCGCGTCATCCATTCAGCCTCGGGGACGATCCAGGTTCCCTCGGCATCGCTGAAGGAACTCCGGACCATCAAGGGCACGTCGTACTTTTTGGCGAATTCGATCGACCGCGAATGCATGACGCCCGCGCCCATGCTCGCCATCTCGAGCATTTCGTCGTAACTGATCGCGTCCATCTTGCGGGCTTCGGGCACTTGCCGCGGGTCGGTCGTGTAAACGCCATCGACGTCCGTGTAAATTTCGCATTCGACCTTGTCGGCGCTCGCGAGCTTGAGGGCGGCCGCGAGGGCGACGGCGGTCGTGTCCGAGCCACCGCGGCCAAGCGTCGTGATGTTCGCCATCTCGTCGACGCCCTGGAACCCGGCGACGATCACGATCTTTCCTTCGCCAAGCGCATGCCGCATCCGATCGGTCGAGATTTCCTTGATGCGGGCCTTGGTGTGCGTGGAGTCGGTGCGGATGCCGACCTGCACGCCGGTGAACGAAACGGCCGGTTCGCCGAGTTCCTGGATCGCCATGGCCATGAGGGCGATCGAGATTTGCTCGCCCGTCGCGAGAAGCATGTCCATCTCGCGGGCCGGCGGATTCTCACTGATCTCGCTGGCGAGTTCGATGAGGTCGTCCGTCGTGTCGCCACGCGCGGACACCACGACCACGACCTGATTGCCCGCCTGCTTGGCGCGCACGGCCCGCCGGGCCGCGCGCATGATCCGCTCGGCGTTCGCCACGCTCGACCCACCAAACTTCTGTACCACGACGGCCATGAATTGCCTGCTCCTGAGTGAAACAGTCATGGTATGGTCGGCGGGATGGAGGCAGAGGTCGGGGGTCAGGATCTCGGCGACGGCACACTTTTATATCCCAATCTCCGCCGAACCGGCGAAGGAGCCGCCGAATTCGAAGATGGCGGACTCGCCGAGCGACTGAAAAGTCCCGCCTATGCCAGTCTCTCGAATTTGCACTTACCCAAAGCGCGCCCGCAGCCTCCCGCTTTCGTCGATGTACAATTCGCCCCGACTTCTATGCGGTGACCCTGTCTTTGGGTCGATGCCGCGAATGATAGTGAATTCCATTTTGGTCACGTTAAATGAAAACCGTTCGCGACCGGTCTCAATGATGCAAGTGCCCGTGGTCGCGTCGCGATGGTATTTCTCTGCACGAAGCGCAACGCCAAGCTCTGATTCCGCGGCGATTTTGAGATCTCTGAGAATTGCATTGCACGCACCAGATTCGGTAACCTTCATGTCAGTGTCGATCGATTGACTCTTGGAATCTGTCTTATTGTCCGTCGAGCAGCCAGCCGTGACCATCAACACCGCCAACAAACAAATTGGTCTCATTTGAAGTCTCGCACCGGCTTGACCGAAGGAGGTAATTTCATTCTGCTTGTTGGAAGCCTTTTACTCGAGCTGAAACTGGCTCACAACATTGCCCGCCGAGGAAACATCCTTGCTGGTCATGAATCGCGCGTTTCCCTGTCCAATGTACGCTGTCTTGACCCGGCGCACAGTGCGAACCACGAAATTCCGAGTGGAGGTCCCTGATTACCGCTTCTGAGAATTTCCCCGTTCGCCCTCCGATTCTCCAGTTCCAACAACGACTTCGTGTGCCGCTCGCCCACTAGAATAACTCCGTCATTCTCTCTTTTCGACGGAGGTCGTCGTGGCCCTGTCCGCCGCTCAGCTCGCGCAGCAAAAGAAGCAGGCCGAGGAGCTTCTGTTCTCCGGGCCCGAAACGCTCGGGTTCGTCAAAGGCCTATTTTTCGGGCACTTCAACGCGAGGTACGTCTTCCCGTATCCGCAACTGCCGACGGCCACGCAGTCGACGGTCGATCAGGCCGTCGGCAAAATGCGAAAGTTGTGCGACGAATCGATCGACCACATGGCCATCGACCGGGCGGCGGACATCCCGCAATCGGTGATCGATGGACTCGCGAACCTCGGCGTGTTGGGCATGGCCGCGCCCGCGGAGTTTGGCGGCCAGGGCTTCAACCAACAGGGCTACTGCCAGATCATGGAGATCCTCGGCGGGCACTGTGCGTCGACCGCCGTGTTCGTGAACGCGCACCACAGCATCGGCATCCGCGCCCTGCTGTTGTTCGGTTCGACTGAGCAGAAGGCGAAATGGCTCCCCGACTTGATCGCGGGCCGCAAGCTCGCCGCGTTCGCATTGACGGAACCGCAAGCGGGTTCCGACGCCGCCAACGTTCAGACAAAGGCCACGCCGACCGACGATGGCTCGGCGTTCGTCCTGGATGGCGAGAAGCGCTACATCACGAACGCGGCGATCGCCCAGGTTTTGACGGTGATGGCCCGCACGCCGGTCCCCGGCAAGCCAAACGAATCGCGAGTGACCGCGTTTCTGGTCACCCCCGACATGCCGGGCTTCGAGATCGTCGAGGCTCGCGCCGAGAAGTGCGGCATCCGTGGGACGGCGACCGGCAAGCTCCGCTTCACCAACATGCGCGTGCCGAAGGAGAACATCCTCGGCCCGGTCGGCAAGGGCTTGAACGTCGCGCTCACGGTGTTGAACTTCGGGCGAACGACATTCGGCGCGAGTTGCACCGGGGCGGCCAAGGCCTGCCTGGAAGCGGCCGTGCGACACGTCAAGACGCGGGTTCAGTTTCAACAACCGCTCGCCGACTTCGAGTTGGTGCAAAAGAAGATCGCCTTCATCGCGGCCCACACGTTCGCGATGGGGGCGGCCACGAACGTCTGTGCGGCCCTCATCGATAGCGGGGCCGACGACTACATGCTCGAGACCGCGATCCTCAAAGTGTTCGCGACCGAGCACTTGTGGACGTGCGTTTACGAATGCATGCAAGTGATGGGTGGGCGTTCGTACTTTTGCGACGAGCCGTTCGAGCGCTGGATGCGCGATGCCCGGATCAACTCGATCGGCGAGGGGGCGAACGAAGTTCTGAAGGCGTTCATCGCGGTCGTCGGCTGTCGAGCCCCCGGCATGAAGCTCGACGCGATGCGCAAGCGAATCCTGCCGAACGCCGGCCGACTCGCGGGCTATGGCATCAGCCATCTCTGGAAGAAAACGGGACTTTCCGGCGGGCCGAGCGTCCCGGTCGCGAACGGGGAACTTCAGTCGTACGCGTCCCGCCTGGCTCGTCAGATCAAGCGCCTCGGGACGGCCTTGCCGGGAGTGTTCCTGCGGGCCGGTTCGGAGGAGAAGTTCATCACGGCCCAGCTCGTCCACGAACGCCTCGCCGACGTGGCGATCGACCTTTATGCGTCGAGTTGCACGCTCAGTCGGCTCGATCAGATGTTGTCGGCTGGCCGTGGCGAACGTCGCAACGAAGATTTCGTCGGCGAGGTCGAAGCGGGCAAATACTTCCTGGCAGTCGCCGATCGCCGGATGGAATCGCGGCTCGCGGAATTGACGGCCAACGACGATCCGGCGGCGCTCAAGGCCGCCGGCGCGGCGCTGGCGCGGTGGTAGGGTGGAGCGACGTTTCAACCTTCGGCAACTCGGTTGGAGCCGACCGCGACCAAGTTCGTCGGCGGCGAATGATCATTATCGCATGAAGTCCGCGCTCGAGTCCGAGATTGCGTCGACGCGCCCAAACTCCATCCCATCGACAAGACCCGAAGGTGAAGCGAACCCACTCGGCCGTCATCGAGCAATGCGAAAGACTGTACGTGCATGGCTCGTTCCCGGTGGCGCAGTTGATGGAGTGAAGGCGTTGTAGGTTTGGGTTGGTGTTTGGTATGATGCTCGCATGCCGGCGAAGAACGTCTACCACAGCAACGTCATTCAGGCCCTCATCGAAGACGGGTGGGTGATTACCCACGACCCACTCACAATCGGCTTTGGTGGTCGAAGTTTCTTCGTTGATCTAGGAGCGGAACGTACGATTGGAGCCGAAAAGGCTGGCCAACGTATCGCAGTTGAGGTGCAGAGCTTTGTCGGCCGATCGGAAGTGGCCGACTTGGAACGTGCTCTTGGTCAGTTCATTTTGTACGAGTCACTTTTGGGCGTTTCCGAGCCCGAACGAAAGCTCTTCATGGCGGTTCATAAGCCTGTGGCCGAGGCGATTTTCGCCGAACCGGTTGGCCGCCTTGTTGTCTCCAAGTGGAATATTCGAATACTCGTATTCGACGAGGTCACGCAGTGGTCGTGGAATGGATCGAGTAACTCGATACCGAGAAATCCTTCGCCGAATCCTTGAGGACTATGCTCAGCCCAAGTATTCGTACGGTGACATTCGATCCGAAGTGATTATCGACAAGGATCACTTCGAATTGATGGCCGTCGGCTGGCACGATCGCCGTCGAGTTCACGCCGCGGTCTTGCACCTCGACATTATCGACGGGAAAATTTGGGTGCAATACGACGGCACCGATCGACCGGTCGTCGATGAACTCGAAGCCGCCGGGGTGCCGAAGGAAGACATCGTGCTGGCGTTTCACTCACCGGAAGTTCGCAAGCACACGGGGTTCGCCGTCGGGTAATCTGTCGAGAGCGTACTGTGGATCGGTTGAATCACTACCGCGATATTGCGAGGAACATAGTCCACGAATATTCACGCGATCCGGTTTCGCATGGCGAAATCGATACGGAAGGCATCGTGGATTTTTTGGGCGATCATTTTCTGGTGACACACGTCGGTTGGGATCGCGGCCGTCGCATACACGGCATCGTGCTGCACTTCGACATCATCGACGGCAAATTCTGGGTGCAATACGACGGCACCGATCGACCGGTCGTGGACGAACTCGAAGCGGCCGGGGTGCCGAAGGAAGACATCGTACTGGCGTTCCACGCGCCGGAAGTTCGCAAGCACACGGGGTTCGCCGTCGGGTAGGGAGTCGAAGTCCGTGCTCGACCGGCAACACGACACTGGCCGCTTCCGGCACCAATTCCGAGATTGAGACTACGCGCCCGAACTCAATCTCGACAACCACCATGCAGCAGACACTCATTCTCCTGAAGCCCGACGCCGTTCAACGCCGACTCGTCGGCCCGCTCACCGAGCGGTTCGAACGCAAGGGCCTTCGCTTGGCTGGCCTCAAGCTCGTGCAGCCGGATCGGGCGCTCGCCGAAAAGCACTACGCGGTCCACAAAGGAAAGCCGTTCTACGAATCGCTTTTGTCGTTTCTGACGAGCGGGCCGAGCGTGGCGATGGTTTGGGAAGGGCGCGAAGCCGTCGCGGTTTGCCGCGGGCTGATGGGCACGACCGACGGGGCCAAAGCGCCGCCGGGCACGATCCGGGGCGACTTCGCCCTGAGCGTTCAGAACAATCTGATCCACGGCAGCGATAGCGTCGAGAATGCCGTGGCCGAGATCGCACTGTGGTTCGGCGCCAAGGAACTCGTGAGCTTCGCGGCGACCGATGCGACCTGGGTGGGGTAGAAATGCGAACGGCCGGCCCGAGGGGCCGGCCGCTTAACCGTGCGAAGGTTTCGTTATCGCTTCGAGAACTGGAACGAGCGGCGAGCGCCCTTGCGGCCGTACTTCTTGCGTTCCTTCATGCGGCTATCGCGCGTCAGGAAGCCGGAGTCGCGGAGCTTCTTGCCGATGCCCCCTTCGGTCGGTTCGGCACCTTCGGCCGCGGGGGCCGGGGTCGGTTCCGTTTCGCCGAACATCGCTTTCAGGGCGCGAGCCAGGCCCTGGCAGGTCGCGCCGGCTTGACCGGTGATGCCGCCGCCGCGAACGTTCACGAACACGTCGAGGCGATTCCGCATGTCCAGGACGGTCATCGGGCCGGTGACCGCGGCGCGGTCCTTGTCTTCGGTAAAGAACTGGTCGAGCGGCCGGTCGTTGATCACGACCTTGCCCGATCCTTCCGCCACCCGGACGCGAGCCACGGAGGTTTTCCGTCGGCCGGTCCCCAGGTGAAACTTCTTCGCTGCGCTCATGTGCGTCGGTTATCCGTGAATTGGTTCAGGAGAGCTTGAGGGGCTTCGGCTGTTGAGCTTGGTGCGGATGCGCGTTGCCCGCGTAAATCTTCAGCTTGCCCAACTGGGCCCGGCCGAGCCGGCTACGCGGGACCATGCGCTTCACCGCTTGATACAGAATCTCTTCCGGCTTGGTGTCCCGCATCACTTTGGCCGGGATGATCTTCTGCCCGCCGGGATAGCGGCTGTACGTCTGGTACGTCTTCTGGTCCCATTTCTTGCCGGTGAATTTGATCTTCTCGACGTTCGTGACGATCACGAAGTCGCCGGTATCGACGTGGGGCGTGAAGGTCGGCTTGTGCTTGCCGCGCAGGATCGTGGCGATCTGAACCGCCAACCGGCCGACGGACACTTCCGTCGCGTCGACGTGCAGCCATTCCGGCGAAATCGTGGCTGGGGTCGCGAGCGTCGTCTTAGGCATGTGCGGTGGCCGGTCCTGGAAAATCCAAAACGAACATCTTAGAGTGACCCGGCGGAGCGTCAAGGTTCCAATTCGTCATTGGTCAATTGTCATTGGTCGTGCGATCGCTTGACCAATGACAATTGACCAATGACCAATGACCAAAAGCGAATAACATCGGGAGACGGAAATCCCGGAGACTCAACGTGCATTATTCCGAAATCCCCCGACACCCGCTTGGGCTACCGCCCGGCAGCGTCCGGGCCATCCTGGCGATCCAGATCGTCGTGACGTTCTGGCTCTTGCTGCTCGTGCCCGACGAACAGGCCGTTCAGATTCCACTGAATCTGTACTTCCTGCTCGCCCTGGTGATGCTCTTCTTCGTCTCGCACGGCAAATCGATCGCCCTCAAGGAAGACAAGACGCCGTCGCCCTTGTGGCTGCCGGGCGGGTCGATTCGGTTTCTGGTCATTGCCGGAACGGCCGCGACGATCGCGTACCTCGGAGTCAACAATCCGGAGCGGTTCAGTCGCATGAACCCGAAGCCGGAACAACTACTGGAGTTGAAGAACTACGTGGCGGCCCTGGGGATCGGTTTCTTCTTGGGCTACGCGGTCCGCGTGATGCCCTTCCGCCACGGCTGGGGCTTCCAGTCCTTCCAGGCCTGGGTCGCCATCCTGGCGATGTTTAGCCTGTTGATCGACCTGGTGCTCCAAGTGTTCATCCGCACGACTTTGACCGAACGATTTGGTACGGGCTTCGTCGCCTGGCAGACAGCCGTCACCGGGATCGCGGCCTTCTACTATGGGTCCCGGTCGTGAGTCACGCCAGGATATCCTTGACCAAGTGGCCGTGGACATCGGTCAGTCGATAGTCCCGGCCACCGAATCGGTATGTCAGCTTCTCGTGGTCGAGGCCCATGAGGTGCAAGATTGTGGCGTGCAGATCGTGGACGTGTACTTTGTTCTCGGCCGCGAACCAGCCGAATTCATCGGTCGCCCCGTGAACCATTCCGCCTTTGATCCCCCCGCCCGCCAGCCACATCGTGAACCCGAACGGATGGTGCTCGCGGCCATCCGTGCCCTCGGCCGTCGGCGTGCGGCCAAACTCCCCACCCCACAGGACGAGTGTATCGTCCAACATTCCGCGTACTTTCAAATCGGTGAGCAAGGCTGCGATCGGTTGATCGACGGCCGCACACCGTTTCGGAAGGGCGTCGCGCAATCCGCCGTGATGGTCCCAGGCGTTGTTCGCCGGCGCGTCGAACAGTTGAACGAACCGGACCCCGCGCTCGAGCAAGCGTCGGCCCATCAGGCACTGGCGGGCGAACAGGTCCGTGGTCGGCGCGTCAACGCCATAGAGTTTGCGAACCTTGTCCGTCTCGCGCGACAGGTCGAACGCCTCCGGGGCTTCCCGTTGCATTCGGAACGCCAGTTCGAACGAGGCGATCCGCGCGTCGAGCGCCCCTTCGTTGGCTTTCTCGCGTTTGTGCAATTCATTGAACCGACGTAAGGCATCGAGCTTGTCGCGTTGCCTTCCGTCAACCGTGTTCAAATTGGCGATCGGGTTCTTCAAGTCGCGGACGAGCGTGCCCTGGTAGGCGCTCGGCAAAAAGCTCGACGCCCACAGTTGCGCCCCCTGGAACACGTCGGCCGGGCTCACGACCACGAAGCCGGGCAAGTTCTGATTCTCCGTGCCGAGCCCGTAGACGAGCCATGAGCCCATGCTCGGCCGCGAGAACGCCTGCTCGCCCGTACACATCTGCAACGCCGCGCCCGTGTGATTGATGTTGTCCGCATGCATCGATCGAACAACGCAAATATCGTCGATGCATGATGCGACCCGGGGGAACAGTTCGCTCACTTCGATTCCGGACTTGCCGTGCTTCTTAAACTTCCACGGCGACGCGAGCAGATTGCCGGTCTTGGTGCGTTCGAGCTTCGGCTTGTCGAACGGTAGCGGCTTGCCGTTGTCCTTGATGAGCCGCGGCTTCGGATCGAACAGATCGACGTGCGACGGCCCGCCCGGCATGTACAGGAAGATGATTCGCTTCGCCTTGGCGGCGAAGTGCGGCGGCCGAACCGCGAACGGATTGGCGGCCCGCTCGTCGGCGGCCAGCAAGTCGGCGAGCGCCAGGAGCCCGAAGCCCGTGCCGGCCGTCGCGAGCATTTCACGGCGAGTCTGCATGATGCGGCCCATCAATCCACATAGACGAATTCGTTCGAACACAACAGCACATGGGCGAGGTCGCGCCAGGTCGTTGGCGACGACTTCGCCAGTAATTCCCGAGCGATCTTGAGTTCATCGGCCGTCGGGGGCCGTGCGTAAACCAACTGAAATAGACGCTTCAAACGGTGGTCGAAATTGGTTGGTTCGTCGCGCGTTACGCGCTCCGCGAGGTTCGTCGCCTGGGCCAAGACGAATTCGTGATTCAGCAGGAAGAGCGCCTGCGGGGCCACGGTGCTCACGTCGCGACGTTCGACGGCCGCGTCCGGGTTGGCGGCGTCGAACAGCGTCGCGTAATTGCTCCGGTCCCAGCGGGCGGTTTGCACGTAGAGCGTTCGACGCGTCGTGGCCAGATCGTACGTGGCCGGCCCGCCCGGTGCCGATTCGAGCTTTCCCGCGACGGCCAACATCGCGTCGCGGGTCGCTTCGGCTTCAAGGCGTCTTGGCGTGAATCGACCGAACCAGCGGTTCTCGGGGTCGCGCGCGATCGCGTCGGGCGTGGCGGAACTCGATTGCGCGTAGGTCGCCGACAACACGATTCGGCGATGCAATTTCTTCAGCGACCAGCCATCGGCCACGAACGTTGTGGCCAGCCAATCGAGCAGGGCTGGGTGCGAGGGGGATTCTGAAAGCAGGCCGAAGTTGTTCGGCGTGCGGACGAGGCCCGTGCCGAAGTGCCACTGCCAAACGCGGTTCACGATGACTCGCGCGGTCAGCAGGTTGTTCTTCGACGCGACCCAGTCGGCCAACTCACGGCGACCGCTTTCGCTCGTAATCTTGGGTTGATTGGCACCAGCGATGAATGCCGGCATCGCGCGAGGAACGACGGGGCCGAGCCGCGTGTAGCTGCCGCGAATGTGGATCGGCACGTCCTGGATCTTCGGGAACAACCCGCCCGGCACGCCGCCTTCGCTGACCGCGAGCGTCTGCGGCGGCTCGGGTAAGAGTTCCTTTTGAAGTCGATCACGCTCATCCGTAAGCGACTTCTTGTTCGAATCGTCGAGTGGTCGCTTTGGAGCTTTTGGGTCTTTGGCGTTCGAGCCAGCGAGCTTCGCGTTCAATTCCGCGATCGCTTTCAGTTGTGCCGCGCGCCTTTCAACGAGTTCCTTCGGAGCCAACGGCCGACGTTGCAACGTGATCTCGCCGCCCTTGGTGCCGAGCTCTGTGAGCATTCGCGTGCTGTAGAAGATGCCGGCCAGCGCGTAATAATCCGACTGTGCAATCGGGTCGAATTTGTGATCGTGACACCTGGCGCAACCCAGCGTGAGACCCAGAAACGCTTTACCTATCGTGTCGATCTGGTCGTCGACCATGTCGCTGACCATTTTCTCCTTGTCCGCGTCGCCGCGATCCCAGGCCCCGTTCACGAGGAACGTCGTGGCGATCAGCCCGTCGGCGTACGGCTCGCGACCATCGGGCGGGGATAGCAAATCGCCAGCGATCTGGTGCACGATGAATTGATCGAACGGCAAGTCCCGATTGAGCGACTGCACGACCCAGTCGCGATAGCGCCAGGCCTCGAGCGGCTCGCAGACGGGGTTGCGCGCTTTCGGGTTGCCATCGTGATAGTCCGCGTACCGCACGACATCGAGCCAGTGCCGGGCCCAGCGCTGGCCGTGCGCCGGCGAGTCGAGCAATCGATCCACGACCTTGCCGAAAGCGTCGGGCGAAGCGTCCGCGACAAAGGATTCGACTTCTTGTGGAGTTGGCGGCAGGCCGATCAGGTCGAAAGTGACGCGTCGAAGCCACGTGCGACGATCGGCCGGCTTCGCGGGCGCGAGCGAACGCTTCTCCAGTTCCGCCAGGATGAACTGGTCGAGTTCCGACATCGCCCAGGTTCGATCTTTCACTTGTGGCACGGCAGCGGATCGAACCGGCTGAAACGCCCACCAGGCTCGATGTTTCTCGGTCGGCAAGAAGTTCGGCCCCGTCGGCGGGCCGGCCTCCGGCCAGACCGCGCCATCGGCGATCCAGCGATTGATGGCCTCGACTTCCTTGGTCGTAAGCGCGTCCTTCGGCGGCATCTTGAGTTGGCCGACGCGACCGATCGCCTTGACGATTAAACTCTCCGCCGGCTTGCCGGGCACGAGCGCCGGGCCACATTCACCACCCTGCAGGATCGCGGTCCGACTCGTCAGATTCAACCCGCCCCCGGTCTTCTGCGCGCCATGGCACTTTTGGCATTTCTCGATCAGCAGGGGTCGAACGGACTTTTCGAAATGTTCTTTTGCCGCCAAGTTCGGCTCGGCGGCTCGAGTTGGACCGGTCAACGCCGCGACAACGACCGTGATCCAACACGGCGCGAGGACTCGTCGAACGGATCGGCGGCATGTCTCAGGCATGGCGTGACCGAGAGGAGCGATGCGGTGGGTACTGACCAACTCGATCGACCCAACTCACTCGGGCTCGATCCTGCTAAGGGCCTTTGTATCCCATCGGCCATCGTTGCGAATGGAGGCCGTTTGGCCAATGTTACTTCCGCCGATTTTTCCGCTGGCTGTCGCTGCCGCCGAACTGAACGCAGAAATGGTCTCTACAAATTTCCGCTTCGCCATACTTTCTGCCGGCTGCCACTGGCGGCCCGTGCCGGTTGCCGTGTTGCAACCCGATTCCCGGCGAAAGAATGAAAAGCGACTACAGTGAATATCCATCTCAAAATCGTTTCGCGATTGCTTGCGACGGCCGATGCGGGGCGTTACACTCGGTGGAGGCTCGAGGGCCGCGGCATGAGTCGTCCCGGTTCGATTTCCGGTTGGTTGGATGCGCTTCGCGTCCGGGACGAAGTCGCGACCCAGCGGTTGTGGCAAGAATACTTTCGACGACTCGTCGGCCTCGCTCGCGCTCGGATGGGCGGTCGGCCCGCTGGGCCGGACGGTTCGGAAGACATCGCGCTCAGCGCGTTTAACAGTTTTTGCCGCGGTGCCGAGGCCGGTCGCTTCCCCGCGCTCGCGGACCGCAACGATTTGTGGCAAATCCTGATGATGTTGACCGCGCGGAAGTCGATTGACGCGATCGACCGCGAACGGGCCATCAAGCGCGGAGGTGGTCGCGTCCGATCCATCGACGGTCCGTCGTTCGAGGAGGTCGTCGGCGTCGAGCCAACGCCATCGTTCGCGGCCGAGGTCGCGGAGGAATTTCGCGGCCTGCTCGATCGACTCGACGCCGAGTTGCGGCCGATCGCCCTGTGGAAGCTGGAAGGATTCACGAACGCGGAGATCGCGGTCAAGATCGGTCGGGCGATTGCGACGGTCGAACGGAAGCTCGACAAGATTCGTAAAACCTGGAAGGCCTGAGTGTTCGGAAACGATGATTTGGCATGCGGGCGAAGCCCGCCGAAGCGAAGCGAGGCGAACCCGCCACGATTCGCCCGAAACGATTGCGTTTGGCAATCCTCGCTTCGCTTCGGCCTCGGCGGGCTTCGCCCGCATGCCAAAATCATCGTTTCCGAACACTCCAAGGGAGAAGCCATGGGCTCCCATCCCGACGACGATACGCTGGCCCTGAGTGTGGTCGAACGGCACGACCGTATTTGTGATCGGTTCGAGTTCGCCTGGCAGGCGGGCGAACGACCGCGCCTCGAATCATTCCTCCACGAAGTCCCCGAGGACGAACGTTCCGTACTCTTTGTGGCCTTGCTTCGTCTCGAGATCGAGTCGTGTAAGGCGGACGCTCCCACGCCCGACGAGTTCGTCGCCCGATTTCCGGCTTTCGCCGCCCTGATCGAAACCGTCTTCCGCGACCCGCACGGAGCGCCAACGCTCGGCCAGTTCGATCCCGCAGCGACCCCCAAGCCCCCGTGCATTCCCGGCTACGAGATCTTCGACCTCATCGACCAGGGCGGCATGGGCGTCGTTTTTCGCGGTCGACACCTCCAACTGAATCGACTCGTTGCCATCAAGATGGTTCGGAGCGGCTCCTTCAGTTCGCCGAGTCAACTCATCCGATTCCAACTCGAGGCGCGATCTGTGGCCGGGTTGAGCCACGCCAACATCGTCCCGGTCTACGATTTCGGTCAGGTCGATGGCTTGCCGTACTTCGCGATGGAGTTCGTCGAGGGTGGTTCGCTGTCGGCGAAGCTCGATGGCCAGCCGGCCGAACCGGCCTGGTCGGCCTCGTTGGTGGAACAACTCGCCCGCGCCATGCAATACGTCCACGGAAAAGGCATCATCCACCGCGACTTGAAGCCGGCCAATGTCTTGCTCACGGCGACGGGTCAGCCAAAGATCGCCGACTTCGGGCTCGCCAAGGACCTTGATGGCGAGGCGGTGACGCGCGACCAGACGACCCTTGGCACCGCTTGCTACATGAGCCCCGAGCAGGCGAGCGATGCGCGCACGGCCAATTTCCCAGCCGACGTGTATGCGCTCGGCGGGATCCTCTACGAGTGCTTGACGGGCCGGCCGCCCTTCCGCGCCGCCACTTATGAATTGACCGTCGTCCAGGTACTGACCGAGGAGCCCCGGCGGCCGACCGAGTTGGTTCCCGGCCTGTCGCTCGACCTGGAAGCCATCTGCCTGAAGTGCCTGGAGAAAGAACCCGGCCTGCGGTACGGATCGGCCGACGAGTTGGCCGACGATCTGGCCCGATATCGAGAGGGCTTGCCCGTGCTCGCTCGGCCGCTCCACGTCATCGACCGAGACTCGAAATGGGCCCGGCGGATCGGCTGCGAAATCCTCGATCTGCTGGGCGCGACTCGCTGGGCCTTCACGTACCTGGCCAAACAATCGTCGATCACCCGGGCCGTGCGACTGAAATTGAGCACCGGCGGAATTGGTTCGCCCGCCCACGCCGCCCTGAAGCGCCAGGCCGAGGCGCTCGCCGGCCTGAACGAACAAACGATCCTGCGCCTGCACGAGTATGGCGAGCAACACGGGCAACCGTACCTGATCGGCGAGTATCTCGAGGGTGGCGAAGGGTTGGTCAGTCGGTTGCGCGCGCGAACGCCATCGGGCGGCTCGCCCGACTTCGATGTGAATTCGATCGACTGCGTGACGCACGTCCCCCTCACGGGCCGCGAGGCCGCCGGCTTGATCAAGCCGTTGGCCAAGGGGCTTCAGGCCGTCCACGAGCGGGGGATCATTCATTGCGGCTTGCAGACCAGTGAAATCGTGATCGCACGCGATGGCTCGCCACGAATCGGCAACTTCGCGGCCGCCCGCCGGATCGCCGAACCGGCCGATCCGACCGTGCCCGCTCCGGAATGGGTGAGGCCCAACTATCAAGCCCCCGAGGTCGAAGCCGAAGAATGGGCCCGTGTCGGCCCGACTACGGACGTGTACGCCCTGGGGGCGATCCTGTACGACCTCGTGGCCGGCGAACCACCGTTCTTCGCGACGAAGCTGGACGTCACGCGCGAGCTGATTCAATCCGAACGGCCCGCCCCAATCGCCGGACTCGACATCGACTTGAACGAGATCATCCGCCGATGCCTGGAGAAGCGGCCCGAACGCCGCTACGCCACCGCCATGGCCCTCCACGACGCGCTTAAGCTCTATTTGGATTCGTTCGACGAACCGCCGACCAACTGCGACTCGACCATCGGCCCGCAAAACCCGGTCGATCGCGATCCGACGGCGCGATATCGACTCCGAGTGGACTCGGGGCCCAAGCGCGTGGGCGATTGCTTTCCGATCCCAAGGTTTCGAATCATGCTTGGTCGATCGAAGGACAACGAGGTCAGCCTACCGGGCAATCAGGTTTCCCGCGTCCATTGCGGCGTCATTTGGAACGTCGATACGGGACGACACGAATTGATCGACTTCGGTGCCCGCAACGGAACATTCGTGAACTCACATCGTGTGAAGAGCAATCGCCCGCTTCAGTCCGGCGACGCGATTCGCCTGGCCGACTACACGTTGGTGTTCGAGCCGGACGCGAGTGATGCCGAGAAGAAGTAGCCCGCTCGCTACCCGAGACGCGCTTCAATCCCCGATCAGGGCGTTCGCGCTCACCGGTTGGCCGTCGCGCCACTCGATCCACAAGCGGGCCTTGTCGTTCCAGGTGAAGCCAGTGAAGTCCACTTCGTCGGGGCGGCAGTCGGCGGTGACGATTTGATCCATCGGGATCATGACGGGGCTACCCGCTTTGCCATCGCGTTTGTGGCGCAGGCCGGCGAAATACCGGGTCAGCCCGAGGTCGTCTTGCGCGGACAGATACAACAAGACGCCGACGAGTCCTGGTAGGGGGTTGCGAAACCAGGCGACCGCCGAGACGACCAGAAGGCCCGCGCCGACGGTACTCAAGCCGGCTGCGACTTCCGTGGCCCGCAATCGCGATGTACTCATGGCGAGCGAGGCCCGCAGCACCCGGCCGCCGTCGAGCGGCAACAACGGTAGGCATTGAAAGGCGGTGAGCAAGACGGTCGCCCAGAACGCATAAACGAGATACGATTCGAGGTACGGCGGGCCGATCTCGCCATCGAACGCGATGCCCCGGCCGAGCAGCGCCAGGCCCCCGCCGATGGCTGTCGCGAAAAGTGCCAAAACGATCGGCCCGACGGCCGCCACGTAGTTTTCCTGCCAGGGCCGATCGCTCAGCCGGGCGTAGCGGGCCAAGCCCCAGAAAGGATAAAGCGTGACATCGCGAGTGCGCAGGCCGAATCGGCGGGCGGCGATGAGTTGAGCCGCCTCGTGGATCAGGACGGCCAGGTAGACGGCGGCGAGCAGAGCGAGGAAGAAGACGGTATCGATCCACGAATAAACGAACAGCCCGTATCCGCCCATCGCGACGGGTACGACCGGCCAGGACCAGTGCAGCCGGAGGTCGCTGCCGAGGAGCGTGCCGATCTTCGTGGCTCGGAACAAAGTCGCAATCCGTGCGGACGGGGCGTTCCAACAGTTTACGGGCCGCGTCTACAGGAGGATGGCGCTGGCGATCAGGAAATAGGCCGCGATGCCGCTCACGTCCACAAACGTGGCGACCAGCGCTCCGGAAGCGACGGCCGGGTCCCAGCCCACGAGGTGAAAGAAGATTGGCAACATCGCGCCGATAATCGTCCCCCAAAGACAAATGAACGCGACCGAGAGTGAAATCACCAAAGCGAATTGCCAACGGCCAACGGCCTCCGCTCGTGAGATCGTGCCGATCGGGAACGCATAAACGCGATCGTCGCCGATCACAGTCAGTTCCGGTTTCTGACCGGCCGGCACGGTCAACGTCGTCGGCCGTTTGGTCGGTTCGCGAACGGCGATCTTCGTTCCTGGAGGCAGGATGTACCGGCCGTCCGCTCGGATTTCCAGCGGCTCGTCGGCCGTCACGAGCCAGGCCTCGACGGCCTCTTTCTTGGCGCTCCGCAAGTCTTCCGACGTGACCGAGCCGCGCAACAGTGCGATCGCGCCGAGCGTAAGTCCGAGAATGAGCCCCATTACGATTTCGTGGCGAAGCACGTGCCACCAGTCTTTCACGCCGATGTGACCAAGGGCCAATTCCCGCGTAATCAAAGTGGACGCTTGCGAACCGGAATTGCCGCCCGTCGAGAGGCACAGCGGGATGAACAGGCTCAAAACCACGACCGCGGCCAATGCGTCCTCGAAGAACGCCATTACGGTGAACGTCGCGAGTTCGGCCACGAAGAGCACGCACAGCCAGACGGCCCGCTTCCGCCAGATCACGAAGAGGCTCGCTTCGAGGTACTTGCCGCGGATCGGCCCGACGGCCCCCTGTTTCTGCAAGTCCTCGGTGGCTTCCTGATTGATCACATCGACGATATCGTCATGGGTCACGATCCCGACGAGTCGGCCGTCATCATCGAGAACCGGGATCGCGATCAGGCCGTATCGACCGAGCGCGGCCGCGGCGGTTTCCCGATCTTCAGATGCTTTCAGTGAGACGAGATCATTGGTGATCAGGATCGAACGGATCGGTTTGGTCGGGTCGGCCAGGACCAGAGCGCGTAGCGTCAGGATGCCCAGCAATCGCCGCGTAGGTTCATCCACGATGTAAACGTAATAAATCGTTTCGCTCTGGGGGGCTTGAACGCGGAGCCGTTCGATTGCCTGCTGAGCCGACAGGTCGGCCGGCAGCCAGGCGTAATCGGTCGTCATGATCGCGCCGACCGTGTTCTCGCCATAGCGGCGCAGGTTGGCGATGTCGCGCCGTTCGGCTTCGTCGACGAGTCGCAACAGGGCGTCGGCGACCGTGGTCGGCAAGCGCCGAAGCAGCGCGACGCGGTCGTCGTGCGACATCAACTCGATGAGGCGAGCCATCTGCGGCCGACCCGCCCCCTCGGCCATGCGAACTTGCCACTCGATGGGAAAGAACTCGAAGACCTGGGCTTGAACGCGTGGCTCAGCCTCTTGAAGGACCTCCCAGACTTGCTCGACCGTGAAGTCGTCGCCGGTGAGCGTCTCGGCCACGGTCGCCGTGTTGAGCGTTTCAACGAACGCCTTCATGGCGGCCGGGCTCTTGTCGAGGAGCATCATCCGGACTTCGGGGCCGAACAGCGGATGGGCCATGATCGCTCTCCGGGATTCCGAGTGCCAATGACCATACCTTAAGCGCGGCCGACCAGTTTTGCCGCTCCGAACTGCTAAGATTGTGAGACGTTCGCTCTCTCCGATTGTGCCCGTCGCCGATGAAGAAGCCGTTTCGCCCGGCGGTCGCCCGCAGGGAGCGCGTCGATGGCCGACCAAACACCTGACCGTCGGCGCTGTCGGCGCCGGGCCTGCACCCGCAACGTCTTGACGACCTGCCTCCGGGGAACCCTGGGCCTGGGCCGCGACATCGGCGTTCGACTCCACGATTTCTCCGAAGAAGGGATTCGACTCGTCGTCACGACGCTCCTCGACCCCGGCGACGAGATCGAGGCGGGTCTCGCGCCGGCCCTTCAGAGCCAGGCCGTGACGACCGTCGGCATCGTGATTTGGTCGGCCGCGACCCCGGGAGGTTTCTGGGCCGGCGTTCGCCTCGCCCGGCGCTTGACCTACCGCGAGCTAAGCCTGCTGAGTTAATTCTGGTTGAGGCCCCGGAGCGATTCATGCGTCATTCCTTGCTCGCGATCTTCGCCCTCGCCTCGACGACGTCCGCTTCCGATGCGGTTGTGACATCCGCCCGGAATGGTGAGTGGTCCAACACGACGACCTGGGCTGGCAACAAGGTTCCCGGTGCCGGCGATCGCGTACTCATCAAGAGTGGACATCGCGTCGTCTACGATGGGAACTCCGAAGCGATCGTTCGTGGTGTGACGATTTCCGGAGTATTGACCTTCGCGACCGACCGGGACACGCGGCTCGAGGTCGGGCTGATCGTGATCCGACCGGGTGACCAGTACACCGAAGAAGGATTCGATTGCGACGCTCACCTTGAACCGACGAAGCAACCGTCTCGACCCGCGCTGGAAGTCGGCTCGCTCGATCAGCCCATTGGCGTGAAATACACGGCCAAGATTCGACTTCACCACGTGCCCGGGATGAACAAGGAATCGTGCCCCGCCATCGTGGCCTGTGCGGGTCGCTGGGACTCGCACGGCGCGGCCATGAATCGGACCTGGGTGAAACTCGGTGCCAACGCGAAAGCCGGCGACGGGGCTTTGACGCTCGGCGAGGAAGTGACCGGTTGGAAGATCGGCGACCGCGTGATCGTGACGGGGACGCAATCGCATGGGCAGGCCAAGTCCGAGTCACTGACTGAAGAGCGGCATGTTGCCGCGATCGATGGCGCGACACTCCGGCTCGATCAACCGTTGAAGTACTCGCACCTCGGCGCGGGCGAGTACCGTGGGGAAGTCGCCAACCTGTCGCGAAACGTGGTCGTTGAAAGCGCGGACCCGGCGGGCGTTCGCGGACACACCATGTATCACCGCGATTCCGCGGGCTCGGTGTCCTACACCGAGTTTCGACACCTGGGCAAGCCAGGCCTGTTGGGGCGATACGCCTTGCATTACCACCTCTGCCGCGACACGATGCGCGGCAGCTCGGTGGTCGGCAATTCAATCTGGGACAGCCAGAATCGCTGGCTCACGATCCACGGCACCAACTACTTAATCGTCCGCGACAACGTGGGATACAAGAGCCTCGGACACGGGTACTTCATGGAGGACGGCACCGAGGTCTACAACGTTCTCGACCGCAACCTGGCCGTGGCCGCCAAGAGCGCGAAGCCCCTGCCCAAACAGATTCTGCCGTTCGATCAGAACGAGGGCGCGGGCTTCTGGTGGGCGAACAGCCTGAATACGTTCACGCGCAATGTGGCCGCGCAGTGCGATCAATATGGCTTCCGCTACGAGGCCACCCAGGGCAGTTCCTTGAAACTGTCACTCCCAATTCAACAACCCGACGGCACGAAGCAAACGGTCGACATTCGCACGTTGCCGTTCGTGCGATTCGACGACAACGAAGTTCACACCAGCATCGGACTCTATGGCGTGAATCTGGGTGAAGGCGTCAATCGCGCCGGCCCCGACGCGCGACATCCCTTCGTCGTTCGCAATCTGAAAATCTGGGACGTGCACTACGGCTTCCGCCCGCAAGTGCCGAACCTCCTCGTCGAGAACCTGACGATTCATCGAGTGGCGTATGGCGTTTACCACCCGAACTTCGATGGCCATGTCTACCGCAACGTCCTCATCAGCCAGACGCACACGGAGCCATTCAATCGCGGGCACGACGACCTGAGTGTGCAGTACGGGTCGTTAACAGTGGATGGCCTGACGTTCGACGGCTGTCGATCCGGAGGCATGCCACTCGTACAGATTTCCGACGATAACCCGAGCGGCAAGGCTGCGACCCACTTTCGCAACGTGAAGACCGTCAATTGGACCGACAATACCAAAGCGAAAGCGATCGCGAACCTCGGTGGCGGTCCACGGCCCACGCCCAAATTCGAACGGGGAGTGCCGATCTATTTCCACGACTGGTTTGGGCCGGGCCGGCACGCCCAGGTCGCCAGCGTCAAATCCGGCGAGTACCAATCGAACCCCAAGGCGTTCCGAGCGGAGTCGCCATTGACCGGCGACGAATCGCGGGTCGCCGAGGTCGGCGATATCGCCTTTCCACAACTGCTGGACCCAGTCGACGACCGACCGCCGATCTCGGTGATCACCCGCGTTTCGCGGGTCGGCGCGAAACTCACCGTCCGCGGCACGACGGCCGACAATGGTTCGGTGAAGCGCGTTCGCGTGAACGGGAAAGACGCACGCTCGATCGCGGCAAACTTCGCCGAGTGGGAAGTGATCCTGGAGAGCGTCGAACCGATCGACTTAAAGGCGGTGGCCGAGGATGGAGCCGGAAACGTCGAGAGAAATCCAATGACGACCGCAAGCCAATAGCAGGCCGATTGAAGGTCCGGTTGGAGTGAACGGCTTGCCTTGGACGGCGACCCAACCTCGTTTTGAAGTTGACGCCGCCCGCGCCGCCTGCCACAATTTCCCGGCGGCGAGGATTGGCCAAGTTGATGCGGGTCGCACCGCATCTCTCCGGGGCTACCCCGGGGGCCTGATCGAATTGGACCGAGTCCGCGCGCGACCTCCGCGACGCATCCCGTCGGCACGGTCGCGCCTCACGAGACGGGTTGACCGTCCTCGCCGCATGCCCTCTTCCGACCCCGAGTTCGTTTGGCGGAACCTGGCCGAGTCGGCCGTCGCCGGTTCGTGGGACGCCGCGTCAATCGCCGCTCGCTTGCGACGGGCCATCGACGCTCGCAATGTCTGGACCACGCGCCTCGCCGATCGACTCTTCGTATTGCACCCTTCATTTCCATCGGCCCCGACGGTGCTCCGTTCCCTTTCGAACGACGCGACCTGTCGATCGATCCTGAGCGACGCACCAAACGTTCGCGCGGCCCGGATGTTCTGGGCCCGCCGCGCCTGGGGCCGGACCGTGGCTGGAGTCTGCCGAGCTTCACGACCACGACGCAACTCGCCGACTGGCTCGGCCTCACGATCGGCGAACTCGACTGGTTCGCCGACGTGCAAGGTCGAAACGATCGCCAGCTCGATCGTCGCTTGCGGCACTACACGCACGTGTGGGTCGCGAAGCGCGGTGGTCGACAGCGCTTGCTCGAAGTGCCGAAGCCCCGGATCAAAGGGATTCAGCGAACGATCCTCCGGGCGATCGTCGAGCGGATTCCGCCGCACCCGGCCGCGCATGGGTTCGTTCGCGGCCGATCGATCCGCTCGTTCGCGGAGCCGCATGTCGATCGACGCATAGTCTGGCGGCTCGATCTGAAAGACTTTTTCCCGTCGGTGCGGGCGAGTCGCGTTCACGCCACCTTTTGCTCGGCCGGCTACCCGCCGCTCATCGCCCGCTACCTCACAGGCCTGTGTACCACGCGCCTGCCGTCCGATATTCGCTCCCCCGACCCAACGGCGAACCTGGACCTCTACCGCAATCGACATCTCCCTCAAGGCACTCCGACCTCGCCGGCGCTCGCGAATCTGTGCGCGTATCGACTTGATTTGCGACTCGCATCGTGGGTGGCCGCGTCGGGGAGTACTTACACGCGCTACGCGGACGACCTCGCGTTCTCGGGAGCATTGCGTCCCGAATTCCGCCGGGGCGTCTTGCGAATTGTCTTTGAGGAAGGCTTCCGGCCGAACGCGGCGAAGAGCCGTTGGATGACCCCGGCCGGCCGACAGCACCTCGCGGGCGTGGTTGTAAATCGGCACGTCAACGTGGGCCGTGCCGAGTTCGACGAACTGAAAGCGATCCTGACGAACTGCGTGAGACACGGCCCCGCAAACCAGAACCGCGGAGGTGTGCCAGACTTCCGGGCGCACCTCTTGGGTCGCATCGCGCACGTTGCGATGTTGAACGCCGACCGGGGCCGAAAGTTGCGGGAATTGTTCGAGCGGATCGGGTGGTAGGTTGGAGCTATTGGCGAACGGAAACTCATACCCTACCAACGGAACGCCGCTTCTAACTCAATGCGGATCGAGCAAGTGCGAGTCGAAATTGTCTATCACCATGTGGCGGAGCCATCGTTTCATGAGTGGCAGTCGAGGTTCCTTTCGCGTCGGTTTGGTGGACGTGAATTGTTTGGGACCGTGATCGCGGCCATCGAACACGAATTGACTCGGTCGCAGGGTCGTCCGGCAAACGCGCGAAGAGTCGGGGAATTGGAACCACCCATCATGGCCTGGGAATATCAGTACCGGGACACCTGGATCATTTATGTCGTGGAGCGTAAAGGTGGGATCTTGAGCCGTGTCTTTGGGAGAATCAAGCTTCGAATCACCGTTGCCCAGATTTTCGATCATCCGCCGCATCCAGCCGAGATAGAAGCTCTGGCGAGGACATTGCGTACTTGGGGTCGGTCAGGTTCCGAGTGATGTCCTTCAATTCCTGCGGCGTGAACATCGAAGCAAAATCAATTTCGGGCCGTTCCGTGCTCTGAACATACGCGAAGACGCTTCCGTCTTCCGATTGAAGTGGAACGTCGGCGACGCCAGCCGTCAGACACCGTCGCGCGATATGGGACAGAAGCCTCTTCTGAACGGCTGGACTGAGTTGATCGACCGAGGCTCGCGCCTGATCGAAGGCTTGTTGTTCTGATTCTCGTTGCAACACGGCCATTGCGTCGCCTCCGCGATTCGACTTTGCCTCGGCTCCGTTCAGTTTAGTCGGTCGTCCTTCGGAACGCAATTCCACCCGTGAGCAAAGAATGGGCCGCCCGGTTGCCCGGACGGCCCTCGACGTTAGATCATGTTCACGATCCGATCGGCCAGTCCCTTCTCGCCGAGCACCACGTTGAGCTTGCCCGCGGTCGCGATCTTCTCGACCGCCTCCAACTCGCGCAGCCGGAGCAGCGTCGGGTTTTCGCCGAACAGCTTGGCGGCGTTCGCCTGATGCCGCAGGGCCGCCGCTTCCTCGCGACGGGTGATTACGCTCGCCTCCGCCGCCTTGCGTGCCTCGATCACCTTGTTCAACAGCTCGCGCATGTCGCCCGGCAGAATCAAGTCCCGCACGCCGACCGACACGACTTCGACGCCGAACAACTCGCCCCGCGGGCGAATCGCGCCGGTCACCTCGGCCGCGAGGGCTTCCTTGTCCGCGAGCAACGTATCCAGGTCGCGCGTACCGACCGACGCCCGCAGCGCCAACTGGGCCTCGCGGTACACGACCGTCCGCACGTCGTCCGTGGTCGCGACGACCTTCTCGGCATCGACCGCCCGGTACGTGACCTGGGCGTTCAGCCGCAGCGTAACCTTGTCGGCGGTCAGGATTTCCTGGCCGGCCACGTCGATCGTCACTTCACGCCGATCGACGTTCGTCACGCGCACAACGCCCTGGCCCTTCCAGAACGCGTAGCGGCCCGGGCCGAGGACTTCGACGCGCGTGCCGTTCACGGTTACGACACCCGTGTGGTCGGCCGGCACGTCCTCGGCCGCCAGGTACGTGTTCGCGCCCGCGCCCGCGAGAATCGCTTCCAGGTCGGCGCGCACGAAGCGGGCACCGGTCGTCGCCACGTCGATCACTTCGACGCGCACGCGCCGGACACCGGTCCAGAGAGCGTACAGGCCCGGGCCGAGGATCGCGTTGAACCGCCCGTCGATCCAGACGAGCGCCCGCTGCGTGTCGGTCAGTTCGTACACGTCGGCCCGACCGGCCAGGACGCCGCTCTTGACGATCTGATCGAGCTGTTCGTGGCGAACGTACGGATCGCGAGCGCTGGCGATCGCAACCTTGATGCGGCCGAGCGGATCGATGAACCAGTGCGTGCCGGGCTCGACGAGGCCGGTGAATTCGTCGCGGTCGAACCGCAGGCCGATTTCGAACTTCTTGATGTGGATGCGCCGAATCATGGGCGAACTCCTGTTGAGGTTGTGATCGAAAGTGCCGTCGGGGGGCCGCCCCGCGTCCGCCCGCGACCCGGCCGGCGACCGGGCGGGAGCCGATCGGGCGCTCGCGCCGGGGCCAGGCGCGGCGAGTCAATCGACCTGCGTCCGGGCACGATTGGCCGGGTCGCGGTGGCTTCGCGGGAATTCGGGGGCGATCGAACTTCCCGGTCGGCCGGCGGACAACGGTTTGGCCCCCGTCGGGCGAAGCCTTGTTTGAGGTACGGGATTCGAACCCGTTACAGCCAGGGTGCAAGCCCGGTGCTCTACCGTTGAGCTAACCTTTCAAGGTTGGCGTCGCCGAAACTCCGTTGCGGAACGCGAATGGGATGCGGTCGAGCCGCCCCAATCGCGCCGCCCGGTGGGGGCCTGTGACGCCGCTGTTAGGGAGAGACCGGATTGAAGGAGGTTCGGGCAAAACAGGTGCGCGATGCGACGCAAGCCGCCCGACAAGTGCGGCTCCGTTGCGAATTGCCAGCGCCCCCGCTGGAAGTGACCACGACCGCCGATGCAAACTCCGCGCTGGCGAGCACACCAAGGGCGATCAGCCCGTTCGTTCAACTCGATGTTGCAATGGGTGATTCATTCGTTGGCGGCTTCACCGCGCAGGCGACGTAGTTCTTCGAGCAATTGTTGATTTTGGGCCGCTTGTTCGGTCGCGCGGCGCTCGGCGTCGACGGCCCGGAGTTCCGCTTCGCGACGAGCCCGATTGTCCGACATGCGGGCCTCCACTTCGACCGCGATCGCTTGCTCCGCCGCGTCGGCCCGAAGCGATTCGAGTTCCGCCCGTTGATCCGAGGCCGTTCGCGCCCGGGTCAGTTCCACATAGTCGATGATCGGCTGGCCGCGCTCGTCGTGACACACGACTTGTCCAGAACCCGAATCGAGCCACACCCGAACTTCCGGGAGCCAAATGCGTCCGTTGGCGCTCTCCGGCACTTCGACGTACTCGCTCGAACCCGCGGGGAGTTGATAGTGGACGAACGAAATCGTCCGGTCGCCGTTCTCTTCATCCGCGTCCACAATCACGTAGCGAGGAACACCCACTCGCGCGTATTCGCGAACCTTCACCTCGACATCGTTCACTCGCGTGCTCGGCGAAGTCACTTCGACGATGAGGGCCGGACGGGTTCCCTCTTCGACGACGTTGAATGTGCTCCAGCGTCGGCGCTCGGGGACGCCGAAGATCACGGCGATGTCCGGGCCGTGCGCGAACAGATTCGTTTCGTCCCAGGCAATCCGACAGTCCGAAAGCACGATTGCCTCCGGAACGTCCGCGAGTCGAGCCTCGAAGACATCGGTGAGATAGCGGAGATCGCGCGTGTGCGGATCGCTGACCGTGTACCGGTCCTCCTCCTGGGGGTGGAGAGCATCCTCGAGCGTGAGCGGGACCAGGTCCGTTCGAATTTGGCCGTTGGGAAGTGTTCGCTGCACGTAACGCCACCCGAACCGAAACGGGTCGGCCTTCGGGGAAGCGACCGGTGCTGTCAGCGAAGCGCTCATGAACCTCTCCTGGCTTACTTGCCCACCCCCGGTCGCTGGAAGTGCTCCACGACCGCCTTCGCGAACTCCGCGCAGAGTTGGTTGCCGGCATTGTCGATTGTAAAGCTCGTGTCTTCATTGTCGCTCGTCAAAACGCACAGGGCCACGGGGCCTTCCTTGAATTCGATGATCCCCGCATCGGTTCGGGCGTGGCTCACGGAGCCGGTCTTGTGTGCGACGGTCACGTCTTTCGGCAGGAAGCGCGGGAACTTCTCCGTGTCGTCGCACTTCTTTAGATGGTCAATCATCGCCTTGCCGGCCTCGGCCGACACCAACTCGCCCGAGTGAAGTCTTTTGAACAGGGCGATCATCTCGTTGGCCGTCGTCGAGCCGAGGCCGTACTTCTTGGTGCGTTCCGGATCGATCGACGTGGTGCTGCCCTTGTAAACCTTGGCGTTGATCCGAGTCTCCTTGAGCCCGAGTTCCGCCATGCGGGCGTTGACGGCCTTGATGCCGACTTTTTCGAGCACCATGTTCGTGGCCGTGTTGTCGGAGAAGACGATCATCAATCGGACGGCGTCGCGCAGAGTGAACTTCGCACCCGGCGAGAAGTGGTCGGTCAGAATGCCCGAGCCGGGGACCATTTCGTCCCTGGTCAACGTGAGCATGTCGTCGAGCTTGAGCTTGCCTTCTTTGACCTGGAAGTAGACCTCGACCATGATCGGGAACTTGATGAGGCTGGCGGTCGCCAGGACCAGGTCGCCTTCGTGGCCGAGCTTCTCACCCGTGCCGAGGTGCAGCATCGCGTAGGCGACTTTGCCCTTGTGGGCCTTGGCGAGTGAATCGAGTTTGGCTTGGAGGGAGGTCGGTTCCGGCGGAGCGGTCGGACCGAGAAGTGCGATCAGGAACAGCGGTGCGAGCATGGACGGTCACTTCCGTTTCTTCTTCGGGTGCCGAGTCCCACACTCGAAGACATCACTGAAGGGCAAGCGAAAGCCCGGTAGAACTTTGCTTGCGACGAGAACACCGTCCGAACCGATGTCCTGATGACGCGACCGCGATGTGTAAATCTGGGCCGACTCCGTGGCCGGATCGATGATCCACGCGACCTGAACGCCAGCGGCGAAGTACTCGTTCAATTTGAGGTCGATCTCGCGCGTCGTGTTGCTCTCGCTCAAAACCTCAATCGCCAGGTTGGGGATGATCGCGGAAACCTTGTCGGCCGGGAAATCTTCGTCCGGAATCCGCTTCCAGGCAACGAACGCGATGTCCGGCAAGCGAACAAGGCCGAGCCGAAATCGAGTCGGCGCATCCGGTCCGAGAACGACGCCCAGGTCGTATTCATCGACGAAGTTCCAAAGCCTGGTGGAAATCCAACTCCCACACAGTCCCAAGTACGCACTTTGGGGTTTCTCCACGAGTGTACCGTCGATCAACTCGAATCGACGGCTCTCTGGCCCCTCCAGCCAATGTAACACATCGGCTTCGGTTGCCGTCCCGGGAGTCGGAACCAGGCGGATTCGGTCCGGCGAAATGTCCCCCAGGCGGTGGAGCAATTCCGCAACGGTGTCGAAGGGAACATCGGCCGCATCCGAGCGACCGGTGATCCGAGCGTAACTCGGTGCGTATTGAGTCTTCGTCATCGGTTCACGCGGCGTACTTCGCCCGCAGTTTGTCCAGGAACTTCTTGCTATCGGCCGTCACTTCCCAGGCCTTCGGCCAGAAGCACAGGTCGATCGTCCACCACGTGTGCGGCACGCCGCTCTTCTGCATGGCCGGGATCAACGCGTCGAAGTTCAGCTTGCCGGTCCCGAACGGGTTGTGCGTCGATGTATTGTGTTCGTTGAGGCTGCCATCCGAGTCGATCAGGTGGATGTGCGTCACCTTCCCTTGCAGTCGTTCGAGCAACTTCAACTCGCCGCCCTCGCCGAGCACTTCCTTCTCGCCCTGATGGTTCGCGCCGACGACGGCGCACATGTACGCGTGGCAGGTGTCGTACAGGACGCCGAAGTTCGTGTTCCCCTTTGCTCGCACGCCATCGACGATCTTGACGATCTCGGACGGCTTGTTGAACACGAAGCCCGGCTCGAACTCCCAGCACACGTTCAGCCCGTAATCGGCGGCAATCTTGCTCGCCTTGTCCCACGTGCCGACCAACCGATCCATGCCGGCCTGATAGCCGAGCTTCTTGCCGTCTTCGGAGTCGAAGTAATTCGGCGCGACCACGCTGTCGACGCGGATCGTCTTGGCGTCGAGTTCCGACGCGAAGGCACACCAGCCGAGGAACGCGGTCAGGTAGGCGCTCGGCGTCTCGTCAAGGATCGAGACGCCGGGGGTCTTGAACGCCCACAGGTCGACGGCGATGCCCGAAAGCGCCAGGCCGTGGTCGGCGATTTCCTTTTTGAGTTTCTGGCGGCTCGCGCGGGTCGGGTGCGAGTTCGGCGATGGGTGCGGGCCGAAGCTGCCGAGTTCGACGCCTTCGTAGCCCAAATCCTGGAGCTTGTGCAGGATCACGTGGAAGTCGTTGGTCGGCTGTTCCTGGTTGAAGATGTACGCCCAGGTGCCGATGGAGAGCTTGGCTTTCATGGTGGTGTTACCGAGTTTGACGGGCTGGTCCGATCGGAGAACGATTCTCCCTTGCGGCGGTTTAGCGGGTCGATCGCGCCGGAGCAAGCCGAAAGTTCCGTTGAACCGTCATGCCCCATCGCGGGCGATCCGGCGCTCGACGCACTTGCGCAGAGCCAGTTTGATGCGTTTGATGCGGGCGTACACGGACTGGACCGAGTGGCCGAACTTCTCGGCCAGTTCGGCCGCGTCGCCGGACTCGGGATCATAGCGCGACGTGATCAGGAGTTTGCTATTTGGCGGCAGGCGATCGAGGCAATCGCGAAGAGCGAGTTGCCGTGGGCCGATCGGTTCGCGTTCGTCGAGTCGCTCGGCCGCGTCGGCGAGGGCCAGGACGAGATCGGGATCGGACGGCTCCTCGCGGGCCGCGCCACGTCGATGAGCGAGCACGCGTCGCCGGGCGATCTCGCGGGCCCAGGGGAGAAAGCCATCGGCGTCGCGGAGTTGTTCGGCCGCTTCCATGACGGCCACGGTCGTGGTCTGGAGCACGTCCTCGGCGTCGGCGTGGTTCCGGACGCACGCGAAGATGTACGAGTACAGCGCCGACCGGTGCTGCATGAGCATCCGGGCCAGTTCGACCCGCCTCAGCACTAGCGCACAATCGCAAATCTTCGAGATTCTACTTGACGGCACGCTTGCGATCTGCAACCATCCTTCCAACCCATTTTCGCTCCTCAATTCCGACGGTCATCCGAGTTAGTTGCTCTCTCAACCGGAGTCTGCACGATGTGGCCGAACTATTCGTCCGTTGGCTCATTCCGGTCACGTCGAATCCTCCGCTGCGAGCAACTGGAGCCCCGCGATACACCGGCCGTTTTCACGGTGAACGCGACTTACGATGCGATCGATGCGAACCTGGGGGACGGACTTGCACGCGACGCGGCCGGAAAAACAACTCTGCGCGCGGCCATCGACGAAGGCAACTTCGGAACGGGTGCGACGATCGACTTCGATGCAACAACTTTTGCGACGACCAAGGTCATTACGCAAACTCTCGGCCAGCTGACTCTGGAAAAGAATTTCACAATCAATGGAACCACACCAAATATTTCTCTGATCCCCGCTTATGACGCCGAAGCGCCGGCGACGTGGCGGCTCATAGAAGTACGTGGCACTTCGACTTCCACTTTCAATCACATCACCCTTTCGAATGCGTTCGAGACAAATGGGTCCGGCGGCGGAATTCTGAACAAAGGCGACTTGACGCTCAATGACTGCATTGTCACGAACTGCAAAGCAACGAACGGCGGCGGGATCGCAAACAACCTTAAGCTGACGGCGAACCGTTGTAGTCTCTCCAACAATCGTGCCCCACTCAGCGACGGCGGGGGCCTTTATTGTGCACCAAATTTAAACTGCGTCGCAACCTTGACCGATTCTGTAATCGCCGAGAATAATGCGAGCAAAGGTGGCGGACTCGCTGTCCTGCCTGGCGCACAACTCAACCTCATCAACTCGACCGTGTTCCACAATGTTGCCACAGGTCAGGGCGGAGGCATCTACACCGACGGCACGTTCTCGATGATCGGAACTGCTTCAATTCTGAAAAATAACAGCGCAGTTGACGGCGGAGGGATCTATGTATCAGGTGGGGTCGCGACGGTGACTGATACAACTGTGGAGTCGAATGCCGCAAGCGGTTGGGGCGGTGGAGTCTGGGCGAAAAACGGTTCGATAACGATTCTTACGCGGTGCGCGTTCGTCACGAATTCAGCGACAGTCGGCGGACCAAAAATCGCCTATACGGGCAACAATCCGGACATTGTGACTCTGGACAATTGTTCTGGAGTTACGAATGCGGATCGAAAGCTGGTAGTCTGAGCCAGACTTTGCGAGAGTATTGAGCCAGTTCGATTGTCTTGAGGACATAGAAACGGCTCCTCGTCGCGCTCGTCGATTGGGGCAACATCTATGTGGCTTCTGTTCGCAATCCGTTTGTACCCAGTGTTTGCGGTCGCTGTATCCGGGATGTCAGCCGGAACGAGTTTGGCCCAATCTGATGACCCGCCTCGGGAATTCTCACGGGCCTGGTTTGACGCAACAAAAGGGACCGGAAAATTGCAGGAAGCTGCGATTGAGGCATTGTCCACTCACTCGGCATGGGAACCTTACTTTCGAACGGCATTGAATGCCGTCACCGACCAGAAAGTTCGCGACCGACTTCGACCCGTTCTCGAGCGGAATCGGAGGGCGCTCCTCACCTGGAATCTCGAACGAGCGAAGACATGGG
>JANLUE010001049.1:0-3263 GCA_031363325.1 Gemmataceae bacterium | reverse complement strand
CGGACGCCGACGGGACGCGCCAACGATAGCCGGGCAAGCGGGCCAGCAGTGCGCCGACCGGCAGAAAGAAGACGATGTGCATCAGCGTCTTCTCGCCGATCACCGACCAGTGCGGGATCCAACGGATGAACGAGCCGTCCGGCGGGGCGTCGATCTCGTGGCCCGAGGTGTACTTGTGGTAGATGCCCCAGGGGCTGAGCGTCAGATCGAAGGGCATGCACTGCGCGAACACCAGAAACACGAAATAGGCCGGCAGCGCCTTCGCCGCCCAGTCGCCGGGCCCGAGGTTCGCCCACGCCGATCGGAATCGAGTCGTGGCCAATTGACCGAACGCGAACCACACGCCGATGCCGATCATCCCGCCGAGCGTCTCGGCCGCCACGTCGTTTACGGCCGTCGAGCGTTCCTCGAACCAAATCTGGCAGAACTCGATCGCCGCGCTCAAGGCAGTCATCGCGGGAATCAAGGCGAGCACGGCGATCGGTCGGCGACGATCGACCGCGACCGCGCCGGCCGCGAGGAAGCCGAGCGGCACGAAGAGCAAAACATTCGCGGCCCAGTCCGAGCGAGACTCGAGCGAGACACCTTCGCTCATCTTGGCCGTGAACTTTTCGATCCCCGCGGCGAACGACACACTTCGCAATCGCAAAGGCACGAAGCTGCCGTAAAGCACGAACAGGGTAAAGGCCGCCGTGAGCAGCGCGTAGTGCCGGGCGGAAAGTACGGGGCGAACCGGACTCATGCCGCGCCCTCGATCTGAGCGGGTTGCGACAAGCGGAGCAAACGGCCGAACGGCTCGAGGCACGCCGACCAGTTGTGGTACTTCTCGGCATAGATTCGACCCGCCAGGCCGAGTCGCCGACACTGGTCGGGGTGTTCGAGCAGGAAGGCGAGCGTATCGACCCACTCGGCCGGTTCGGAGACGGGCCGGGCCGGAAGTTCCGGCGAGCCGAATCCCACGAGGGCCGCCGGCGAAGCGACCACCGGTTTACCGGCCGCCATCGCTTCGAGCACCTTGTTCTGCAACCCCCGGGCGATCCGCAACGGGGCAATCGCGACGGCCGCGCTCGCCAGATACGGACGCACGTCGGGCACTTGGCCGATGACTTCGATGCCCGGAATGGAAGCCAGGTCTTTGACCGCGGCCACTGGCTTGCGACCAACGACTCGAAGCGTCGCCGACGGAGTTCGATGCCGCAGGTGCGGCCACACCGTCTTCGCGAACCAAACGAGGCCGTCCACGTTCGGCGGATAGTTCAACGCCCCGACGAACAGACACCCGGACTCTGGCCCGTGTGTCGGTTGGTAGTACTGCAGATCGACGCCATTCGTCACCGAGTAGATTTTGTCCGAGCCCGTGAAGTCGCGCATCATCGTCGCTTCGCGATCGCTCACGAGCGTGACCGCGTCGGCCCACTTGGCGATGGCCTGTTCGCGCTTGCGGAGCCGACGGCCTTCGACGCGATACGCCCACGATCGCGGCGCGCCGTATCGCTCCGCGTAGTCGTACCATTTCTGGCTATCGACATCGACCGCGTCGACGATCTTGATCGATCGTGCGAGTTCGGGTAATCGCAGATAGTGAGCCACGCTTGAGGCCGATGCGATCGCGGCGTGGAACGGCATCTGCCGGGCCCACTGGCGAATCATGCCGGCCAGCGCGCCGGACCGAAAGACCCCCTCCGAGATTGTGCCGCCCAGCGCCAATGAACGCGCGCCTCGCAGCCAGTGGAACCGACCGAGCGGGACCGCCGAGACGCGTTCACACGAGCGGGACAGGACCGCGATCGCATCGTTCGTCACGGGCTCGTCGGCCAGCGACGCGACATGCACGCGCGCCACCCGGCCCAGGAAACGCAGCAAGTGGAACGTTCGGATGCGGTCCCCCTTGTCCGGTGGGAACGGCACCCGGTGCGTGACGAACAAAATGTTGGGAACGTCGGACACGCTTGGCCCAGTGGGAGATGGAACGAACAGGCCTGGACGACTTGGACGGGAATAGTTTACGTCGAGATTCGCGAAGCGGCCCGATCCTCTGGCCGAGCGTTCGCCCGGTCCTATAGTGATTGTTTCGACAATTTGCGCCGCCATTGCGCCGGCCGAGCCACGGAGCGACCCGATCATGGGCATGCAGTGTCAGATTTGCGAGAAAAAGCCGGCCTACGGGAACCAGAAGACCTACCGCGGCAAGGCGAAATACCTCGGCGGCGTCGGCAAGAAGATCACCGGCACGAGCCGCCGAGTCTACTATCCGAACTTGCAAAGCATCCGAATCGTCAAGGATGGCAAGACCATCCGGGCCAACGTCTGTGTGCAGTGCATCCGCTCCGGACGAATCGCGCGGCCCCTCAAGCGTAAGCCGTTCGCGACTCCGATGGTGTGAGGTCGACGGTGCCCCTTGGCGCCGGGCGGATTCCGCCAAAAAAGTGAAGGGCCGGGGGATATGCCCCCCGGCCCTTTGTCGTTCCGCTGTATCAATTCCCGTATTCGTCTTTCCATTCCTCGTACCAGATCATCTGGATCGCTTCGAGGATTTTCTCGTTCGACCCCTCGAGCTTGCCCTCGAAGCCTTCGAGATCGAGGACCCACTTGTGCATGTCGGTGAAGCGGACCTTGAGCGGGTCGAGCGTGTCGTACCGCTCGAAAAGGGCTTCGCCAATGGCGCGGGAATCGGTCCAGGTCATGGTTGCCTCACTGTTTTGAATCTTCGCGGCTCGCGGGGAGGTTCGCCCTCACCCAGTCGACGAGCGCCTGTTCCTTGCCGCCAACGTCGATGTGCCAGGCTCTACCGAGAACCGCGCTCTTGCCGATCCGATCGAGCAACTCGGCCTTCGACCGAGCGCGGGCCAGGTCCCAAAGCGAGAGCTTCCGCTCGCGAACGACCCACTCCTTGGCGGCGATCGGGTCGGCCAGCCCCTTGCCAATCGTCTTGCGAACGCCAATCGTGCCGCCGGAATTCTCGATGAGGCGAAGCACCTCAGTCTCATAGGCGATCAGGCCGGCGTCGCGTGAACCCCCTTCACCAACCACGAGTTCGCGCAACTGTTTGACATCTTGCGAAACAATCGCCAAAGTGTCGGCCGTCTTCTGCGTCTTGGCGACGAGATCGGGCAGATGTTCGTGGACCGTCGTCGCGACGTCTCGGCTCTTCTCCACAATCTGTGGCAAGTCCTTGTTGACGGCCTCGACCGAACGGCGCGTTTCCTGGCGAATGTCGTTGATCATCCACAACAGGGCCAGGCCAAACGCGGCCGCCACGCCGA
>JANLUE010001039.1:0-3892 GCA_031363325.1 Gemmataceae bacterium | reverse complement strand
CGAACGTGGCGGTCGGCTTCAAGTTCGAGATGACGATCTTCGTCGAGCCGTCCTTGTAGCCGCCGTCCTTGTCGAACACGCGTACCTTGACGGTGAACGTCCCCGAGTCCGCGGCCAGTTCCGTCGGGAACGTTGCGGTCGTGCTCGACACGGAACCGTCGTACGACGTGCCGTCGCCGAGGTCCCACTGACCATCGCCGTTGAAGTCGTAGCTGTAGCGGAAACCGGCCGCCCGATCGTCGGCCGACGGGTCGCCAGACGCGACGACGCGAATCGTCGGCGCTACGCCCTCGACGGCCGACGTTGGCCCATAGACTTGCACGCCCGGGGCGATGTTGGCGATCGTCAGGGTTGTCGTGCCTTCGACGGGCAGGTTCGTGCCATCCGAAACTCGAACCTTGACCGGGATGGCCGTCGAAGTACTTTCGTCGAGCCCCAAGGCGGCCATCGTGCTGGCCGAGAGAGTCACCGTCGGCCCGACGGCGTCGCCGAACGTGCCATCGCCGTTCAAGTCCCAGGAGTACGTTAGGCGATTCTGGTTCGCGTCGGTGGCGCGGGCCGAAATCGACAGCCCCTGACCCTCGTTGATCGTGTAGGGGCCGCCCGCCGATTGAACGACCGGTGGCGTGTTGGTTGGGCCGACCTTGCCGGTCACGGGCGTTAGGCGGGCGATGAACACGGCTCCGGTTCCACCATTGACCGCCCCGATTGCGTCGGACGGATTGAAGTCGGCCCGACCGCTAAACGCGCCGGCCACCGTGACGTTCCCAAGAATGTCCGCGAAGATCCCGGACCCGCGCGTCGTGCTTGTGCCTCCGCCGAGCGAGCGTGCGTAAGCGAGACCGCCGCTCGCATTGAACTTCGTCAGGAACGTGTCGGCCGCGCCAGACCCGCTGAGTAGGTTGACGATGTTCATCGTCGGATCGAAGTCGGCGGTCCCCGTGAACGTGCCCGTCACGTAGACGTTGCCCATCGAGTCGGCCGCGACATCGCCCACCAGCTCGGCACCCGTGCCGCCGAATCGACGCGCCCAGAGCAGGGAGCCGTTGGTCGCGAGCTTCCAGGCGAAGCCATCGGTCGCCTTACCTTGGCTGCTCATCGCGAACAGAATCTTCGGTGAATTGTCGAAATCGATCGTGCCGGCGAAGTGCCCGCCCGCGACCACGTTGCCGAAGCCATCGACCGCCAGGCTCGTGATTTGATTCGGAGCGTTCGTCACGGGTGTCAACGTGAGCGCGGCCCGCGACCACAGGAACGCACCGCTATTCGAGACCTTCGTAATGAACGGCGTCCAGTTTGAGCCGACGTTGACCTGATAGACGCCGGTCCCGGGGTTCAAGTCCGCGATGCCGCCCGCGCGGCCACCGATGTACACGTTCCCCGTCTGATCGACCGCGACGGCCCCAAGCTCCATGCCCTTCGTCGAGGTGATCGCGCCCGACCACGAGTGATTGCCGAGCGGATCGAGCCGCCACACGAAGCCAACGCCATTCGGATTGGTCGTGGTCTGATTCGCGACGCCGAGCCCCGGATCGAGGTCGATCGTGCCCTTGAACCGACCGACCGCCGTGATGTCCCCCCGCGGCGTGACCGCGAGCCCAGAGAGACTACTTGAACCCGTGATCGCGCGAGCGAGGAAGAAGCTGCCGTTCGTCGTGAGCTTGGAAACGAAGGCCGAGCCAGTCGCCGAAGCCGTTAAATTCTTGACTGTCGTCGCGTTCGGATCGAAGTCGGCCGTGCCGTTGAAGGTACCGCCGAGGTAGACGTTGCCGGCCCCATCGAGGGCGATCTCGGAGGCCGAGTCGTCCGCCGTGCCGCCGAACGACTTTCCCCAGACGAACTGGCCGGTCGGCGAATACTTGGCGACGAACACATCGGTACCGCCGGCGCTGACGACGTTCGTCGTGGCGGCCGAGGTTGGGTCGAGATCGACCGTGCCGGAAAAAGTGCCGGTCACATAGGTGTTGTTCGCCGCGTCGACGGCGACGCGCGCCACCATGTTGGCCGGCAACCCGGTGAGTCCGAGGGCGTAGGTCAAGTCGGCGGCCGGGACCTCGCGGGCCTCCAGGGTCTCGACGCGTAGGCGGTTGACGGTGGACATGCGCATCCTTTCGCGAGCACGATCGGCGTGGCCCGTTCCCCCGAGGCCCAACCGATCAACGAATCGACATATTTCAGTCTTGCGATGAGAACGCCGCCCGAGCGAAAGTTGCTCCGGCTCGACGGAATTCAATTCGCCCCCGACTCAACCCCCAGCGCCCGGCCGACGCCGACCACCCAATTCAACAGGAAGGCCGACAGGCCATCGGTTATATCGGCGATTGGCGGGCGCAGGTTCCAGTCCACCGGGCCGCTCAACGAGCAATCCGTCAAACGAATTGGCGTCGGCGCCTTGCCCGATCGCGCTTGCTCGACCGCCGTCGCCCAGACGATGTTTCCCGCCGCGTCCAGCCGAACGCGGTAAGCCCCCAGGACGCCGATCGCTCCCCGATCTTCGCCGTTCCACCCGGTCGCCGCCGCTTCGCCAATCGGCGACTCGATGGCGAACGAAGCGAACAGCGACGCCGGCGAAATTCGCCGTTCGAACCGCGCAACTTCCAGGGACCGGACCATACGAACTCCCAACAAGGCCGAGCGATTCTCCCCCAAGGGGCGAAGACCATAGCCTGGGAGCGGGAAAATGCAAGGAAAAAGGGGGAGGTGTCGGGAACTGGCCGAGAATTGACTCCGTCGGTGTCAAAATGGGGGTGAAGGCTTGCGAAAAATCGATGCCCGCAGTATTTGATTAATGAAAGGTTGAACTCAGGTGGGAGACCGATGATGTCCCAAGCCGAATCGATCGCCGCGCAATCGAGTGGACTGGTCGAAGGAATCGAAGGCCTGGACGAAGTAACGGGTTCAGGACTCAAGGATTACCCGATTGATGCGGTGCTGATTCGAACCGAGCCGAGGACCGTCTTTGAAGTTGTGCGGCGGATCAAGTCGGGCAGTTTTATCATGGATCCGGATTTCCAGAGGGAGTTCGTTTGGCCCGAAGAAAAGCAAAGTCGGCTGATCGAATCGGTGCTGATGCGGATTCCATTGCCCGTCTTTTATTTGGCGGAGGACAATGCCGGCAAGCTCATTGTCGTCGACGGACTTCAACGGTTGACCACGTTTCTTCGCTTCTTCAATGGTGAACTGAAGCTACAACTTCCAGGCGAGCCAGAACTGAACAAGAAGCGATTCGAGGATTTGACTCCAAAGCTGCAGAACCGTGTGGAGGACTGCATCCTTACGCTATACATCATCGACGAAAAGGTTGCCGAACGAGCGCGACTCGACATCTTCGATCGAGTCAACAGCGGGGTGCCATTGACCCGACAGCAAATGCGCAACTGCCTCTACACGGGGCCAGCTACTCGTTTTCTGAGGGACGCCGCACAGGCCGAAGACTTCCGGGAGGTGACCGGCGGAAGCCTTCGAGACAAGACGATGCGCGACCGGGAGTTCGTCAATCGATTCTGTGGGTTCCGATTGCTTCCGCTTGCGAGTTATAAAGGGGACATGGACGAGTTCTTGGCGGCAACGCTCAAGAAAATGAACACCTTGCCCGAGGATCAATTGGCCGAACTCGAATCGGACTTCCACGCAAGCATGGCCAACAATCTTGCGGTGTTTGGCCCACACGCCTTTCGGAAACACTCGGCGGGTCAAAAGGACCGGAATATCCTCAACGCAGCCCTGTGGGACGTCATGTCCGTCGGACTCGCTCGCCATTCTTTGAGCAAAGTGGCTGCGCGCAAAGAGGAATTGCTCGATCGATTCTTCAAGCTGCTCGATCATTCAGAATTCCAACGGGCAATTTCTTACAGCACCAATACCGCCAAAGTCGTTCGCACTCGATTCGAAC
>JANLUE010001007.1:0-2980 GCA_031363325.1 Gemmataceae bacterium | reverse complement strand
AGCCGAGCAACTCGTTGCTCGCGCACGTCGCGCGCGCGAACCCGCAATGGATGGACTTCGAAGGTCGAGAAGCCCTGTGCGTCTTCACCGGGCCACACGCGTACATTTCGCCGACTTGGTACGAGACGCCCGGCATGGTCCCAACCTGGAATTACACGGCCGTCCACGTATCGGGGCGCGTCGAATTGTTCCACGACCCTGCGGAGTTAATCGCACTCGTCCGCCGCCTGACGGCCGTTTACGAACGCGGCCAGCCGACCCCGTGGGACTTCGACCCGACGGCCCCCCACGTCCACAAGCTGGCCACACAAATCGTCGGCATGCGCATCCCGATCGAGCGGATCGAAGGCAAATTTAAGCTGAATCAGAACCACCCGGCCGACCGCCGCCAGCGGATTATCGAGCAATTGCGAGCGGCGGGAGGGGAGGACAATTTGTGCGTAGCGGAAATGATGAGTTGAGTGAGGTTGCTCATGCCGCCACCAGCTCGCGTGGAGACGCACCGGTCACGAACTCGCGAATGGCGGGCGGCTCGGTTGCAAAGATCACTTCAAGGTCTTCCGGCCGACACGGCCCGAGAATCTCGACACCAAGGAGCGAACCGTCCGAATCGTAGTCCGCCATGATCCGACCGGGCTTGATCTCACGTGTTTCCTCGACTTGGCCGTGCGAAACACGGAGGTACACCGCGTGGACCTTTCCCGTCTCTGGGTGCGCCGTGATCTTGACCTCGAACTGTCTGGGTTTCGACATGATCACGCTCCCGTTCGTTGCCAATAAACCGAAAAGACACGCCAGTGGTCGGCGTTGAATGGGATGTAGACCACATGCAATGACCGACTCGGCGCATTTCCATCGCATCGGCAAACGCGTGTCTTTGGTGGATCCGCTTCAAGCCCTCTTCGATCCGGAGTTCGAAGGCACGCAACTACCTCGACTTCGGACACTCCACGCTCCGCCATGCGATCGACAGCATGCTGAATGAACTCAACCAAAACTCGCCGTCCGCCCGGAAGCGGAACAGCGATACTGTGTACCGGCGGAGGATAGTCGTCTGGATCAAGGGCATCCGACATGTGATCCATCTCCGAATCGGGGGCACACAACACCCCAAGACATTTTATCATGACCCGGAGAATTTGGATTCTGATTGGGATCAAAATCGCATCAATTCGACACGAGCCTGGTGTTGAAGCCGTCATTTTGACAGTCCCCACACAGTCTTCACCAAGAGTCGCCACTACCGATTCGTTGGCGTTAGTTGATTTGTGCCAACGACTTCGGTTCACTCCACGACTTTCCATTCCAGCTCGAATCCAAGGCACGCTCCTTGCTTTCTAAACCCCCATGGACATCAACCGCTTTACCGAGAAGGCTCGCGAGGCTCTTCAGGGCGCGCAGAAGCTCGCCGTTCGGATGAGCCATCAGCAAATCGACGACGAGCACCTGTTGCTCGCACTACTCGACCAGGAGGGGGGCCTCACGCCCGCCATTCTGAAGAAGGCGGGCGTCGCGCCCGAGGCGCTGACGATCCGCCTTCAGCGCGAACTCGAAAAGCTCCCCCGGGTGACCTCGCCGTCCGGGTCGCCGGACAACTTCTATCTCACCGGTCGGCTGAACACGTTGCTCGCCCACGCTGAGGACGAAGCCAAGAAGCTGAAGGACGAATACGTATCGGTCGAACACCTTTTGCTCGCGATGACCGACGACAAGGGGGCCGCCGGTTCGTTGCTCAAGGAGTTCGGGGTCAATCGCGATCGGCTGCTGTCCGCGTTGAAGGACGTTCGCGGCAGCCAGCGTGTGACCACGCAAAACCCCGAGGAAACGTATCAGTCGCTCGAGAAGTTCGGCCGCGATCTCACGCAAGCCGCCAGACGTGGCAAGCTCGATCCGGTGATCGGTCGAGACGAGGAGATTCGCCGCGTCATCCAGGTGCTCAGTCGGCGAACCAAGAACAACCCGGTGCTGATTGGCGAGCCGGGCGTTGGCAAGACGGCCATCGTCGAGGGGCTCGCTCAGCGAATCGTGCGTGGCGATGTGCCCGAGGGCTTGAAGAACAAGCGCGTCATGTCGCTCGACATGGGGTCGCTGATCGCCGGGGCCAAGTTTCGCGGCGAATTCGAGGAGCGCTTGAAGGCCGTCCTGAAGGAAGTGACCGATTCCGAGGGCGAAATCGTGCTGTTCATCGACGAACTGCACACGGTCGTCGGGGCCGGTAAGGGCGAAGGGTCGATGGACGCGGGCAACCTGCTCAAGCCGATGCTGGCGCGTGGCGAGTTGCGTTGCATCGGCGCGACCACGCTCGACGAATATCGCCAGCACATCGAGAAGGACGCGGCCCTCGAGCGCCGCTTCCAGCCCGTGTTCGTCGATCAGCCGACGGTCGAGGACACGATTTCGATCCTGCGTGGATTGAAGGAGAAGTACGAAGTCCACCACGGCGTGCGGATCAAGGATGCGGCCCTGGTGTCGGCTGCGGTTTTGTCGAACCGCTATATCACCGATCGCTTCCTCCCGGACAAGGCAATCGACCTCATCGACGAATCGGCCGCCAAGTTGCGGACAGAGATCGACTCGCTCCCGGCCGAACTCGACGAGAAGAATCGCCGCGTCATGCAACTCGAGATCGAACGCGAAGCGCTCAAAAAAGAAAGTGACTCGGCCTCGCGCGAACGATTGAAGAAATTGGAACGGGAACTCGCCGACTTCAAGGCGACGGCCGACGCGCTCAAGGCCCGCTGGCAGAATGAGAAGTACGCCGTCGACAAGGTCCGGGCGGTTCGCAGTGAGATCGAGCAGGTGAAAGTTCAGATCGAACAGGCCGAGCGGCAGTACGACCTGAACCGGGCGGCCGAACTCAAGTACGGCAAGCTCCCGGAGCTCGAGCGCACGGTCAAAGTCCTTGAAGAAGCGACCGCCCAGTCGGGCGATGGAGCTCCGCGCCTCTTGAAGGAAGAAGTCGGCGAGGAGGACATCGCGG
>JANLUE010001004.1:0-1143 GCA_031363325.1 Gemmataceae bacterium | reverse complement strand
GACGGCAGCGACACGATCGAAGGTCAGGCCGGCACCGACACGATGCTGTTCAACGGCGCGAACATTGGCGAGAAGATCGACATCTCCGCGAACGGCGGCCGACTCCGATTCACTCGTGATATCGCCAACATCACGATGGATACGGACGATGTCGAAAGTGTGATCTTCAACGCCCTCGGCGGGTCGGACACGATCACCGTCAACGACTTGAGCGGAACGGACGTCACCGACGTGCAACTGAATCTGTCGGCCGTTGGTGGAGCCGGCGATGGAGCGGCCGATACGGTGATCGTCAATGGAACGAGCGGGGACGATGTCGTCTCGGCATCGGGCGACGCGAACGGCGTTCAAGTGACCGGGCTCGCGGCGCGAGTTCAGATCACGGGTGCCGAAGCGGCGAACGATCGGCTGACGGTGAACTTGCTCGGCGGTGACGACGTGCTCGAAGGTTCGGGCCTTGCGGTCGATGCGATTGGGCTCGTCGGTTCGGGCGGCGAAGGCGACGATGTCCTGATCGGCGGGGCCGGCAACGACACATTGTCGGGGGACGCCGGGGACGATGTGTTGATCGGAGGCGACGGCCAGGACGTGCTGAATGCGGCGCCCGGCGACGACATCGTGATTCAGTGACGCTCGGCGAGTTCCACGGCGGTCGCGGCCTCCGGCCAGTCCGGTCGGCCGCGCCGCCAACTCGCGGCCGCCCGTTGTTCCAGCGATCGAGCTCCTTGTTTCTTCGCCACCTCGATCGCTCGACGGAAGCATGCGTCCGCGATTTCCGAGTCGCGGGCCAGCATCAGTTCGCCGCGAACGCGATGCGTCTCCGCTTCGAGAAATCGTTCGCCGGTGGTCGTCGTCCATTTCGCGGCTTCGTCGAGGGCGGCCATCGCTTCAGTAGTTTGACCGTCACTCGCGAGGACTTCGGCCAACAGTGTGAGATGATAAGATCGATGCGAAACCGCCCCGGTCGCATGCCAATCGTCGATCCCCTTACGCATCGAATCGATCCCCGCCCGGCGATCGCCGGACTCCGACAAACACCAACCCAAATAGACCTGACTGCCCGCCCGGTGCAATGGAAACCCGTGTTCGGATGCGAGTTGGGCGAGCGTGGTCGCCAGGCTTCGGGTCGCTTCGACATCGCGA
>JANLUE010000871.1:0-3463 GCA_031363325.1 Gemmataceae bacterium | reverse complement strand
TCACCCGACGGCGGCCGCATTGCGGTTCTGCGGACTTCAACGTCTCACCAGCCGCCGCGGCCGGTGAACAGCGTGGTTCAGTCGAAACGGGAGTTGACACCAACCATGAAGACATCAACTCTTCTCCTGTCGATGCTCGTGTCGGCGCAGCAGAAGCCGACTACGGGTTACGCGCCGGTCAACGGGCTCAAAATGTACTACGAGGTCCACGGCAGCGGCCAGCCTGTGGTGTTGCTCCACGGCGCGTTCATGACCATCACTAACAACTGGACTGACTGGATCGATGAGCTTTCCAAGACGCGGAAGGTGATCGCCGTTGAAATGCAGGGGCATGGCCGCACGGGGGACATCGAACGCGACATCAGCAGCGAAAACCTCGCTGGCGATGTCGCGGCGTTGCTCGATCACCTCAAGATCCCCAAGGCGGACCTTATCGGCTACAGCATGGGTGGCGGCGTGGCGATGCAATGTGCGATCCGCCATCCGGACAAGGTGCGGAAGGTCGTCGTCATTTCGTCCGTCTACCGCCGCGACGGCATGACCAAGGAAGGGCTCGACGCGATCTCGAAACTCTCGGCGGACATTTTCAAAGATTCGCCCATCGAAGTCGAGTACAAGAAGCTGAGCCCGACGCCGGACGACTTTCCGAAGTTCGTCAAACGAATGCTCGCCATGGCCTCGAAGGGCAACGATGTCGGCGCCGACAAGCTGAAGGCCACCAAAGCGCCGATGTTTTTCATCCACGGCGACGCCGACGGCATCCGGCTCGAGCACGTCGCGGAGATGTTTCGCCTGAAGGGCGGCGGCACCCACGGCGACCTGGGGCTGCGCTCCGCATCGCGATTGGCCATTCTGCCCGACACAACACACGTCACGTTGATGCAGCGCAGGCCGGCCATCGTCCCGATGGTGAACGACTTTCTCGATGCAATGCCGCAGAAACAAAAATGAGCTCGGCGTAGCGCTGAAGCTCCGGGCAGGTAGGCTGAACCGTCTTCTGTCCCGTCCGACTTGAACAAAAAATAGTGTCCCTGGCTAAGTCGAATCAAACGACGTATACGCCGGCTCGGGCGAAAGGAGTCCTTAGCCCCGGCCCTGCCGGTTTCAAAACTAACTTCAGTATTTTTCACTCATCGAACGCCCTCCGTTCGCCTTCGTCCCACGCCGCACAAATTCATCACCACGAGCAACGCGAAGACCAAATGGCCGATGGTCATCAATGTCCCGGCGACGGTGCGGCCCATCAGGTAGGGGATCGTTTCGACGACGATCTGAATGAACTTGATGTCCGAATCCAACATCGCTCGACCCTGGAGCCAGCCGCCGACCGTGAGGCTGCAGAAGTACAGGATAATCCCGAGCGCCGAAGCCCAAAAATGCAAGCGAATCAGCCGCAACGAGGCCCACTCGACGCCCGTCAGACGTGGCACATAATAGTAGGCCGCGCCGAACATCGTCATCGAGAAGAAGCCATACAGACCCAGGTGGGCATGCGCGATCGTGTAATGTGTGAAGTGAGCCACTTCACTGAACCGTCGCAACGATTCAATCGCTCCCTGGAAACTGACGGCCGTGTATGACATCGCGCCGAAAATAACAAATCGCAATGTCGGACTGTAGCGCAGCTCGACGAAGTGATCTTTCATGGTCATGTGATGATTGACGGCGACGGCCAAAACCGGGATCACCATCATGGTCGAGCCGGCGATCGAAGCGGAAATCATCCAGGCCGGGACGGGGCCGCCGATGAGATGGTGCATGCCGGCCCACGAATAGAACAGGGCCAGCGTCCAGAAGCCGATGATGCTCAGGTAGTAACTGTAGATCGGTCGGCCGATCACTTTGGGAATCAAGTAGTACGCCGTGCCGACGCCGATCGGCGTGACCCACAGGCCCAGGAAATTGTGGGCGTACCACCAGTTGACGGCCGCCTGAACCACGCCTCGCGCCGGTGATTCGACGCACAAGAGCACGGCCGTCACATAGAGAAGCGGCATCCAAAAGAACGCGGCCAGCACGTACCACTGCGTCACATAGACGTGGTACTCGCGCCGCCGGGCGAACGTGGTCAGCACGACGGCCGACGCGGTCCCGAGCGATAGGGCCAGGATCGGCGGGGCCAGCCGGGGGAACTCGAGCCACTCGATGCTTTGGCTGTAGCCGGCCAGAATCCCGACCGTGCCAATCGCCGTGCCGAGGTTCCAGACCCACGCGGCCAGCGTGAGCACACCCGCGTACTTCAGTTCGACGCGGGCGAGTCGGCACATCATCCAGGCCGACGCGCCAATCCCGGCCATGCTCGCCCAGCCGTAGTTCACGGTGTTGAGGTGAGCCGGTCGAACGCGGCCGAACGTCAGCCATTCGGTATTGCCCAGCCAGTCGGGAAGGTGCATCTTGATCGACGCGACCAGTGCGAGCAACGAGCCGACCACGAGCCAGAAGACGGCGCTCGCGAGGTACGTGAGCACGGGCCGTCGGCACGAAGCGTCGATCGCCTGACGTTCGGCGGCCGCCCGAGCGACCTCGGCGGGATCGCGATTGTCTTGGCCCGGCATCACGGCTGGCGACTCGGAAGGGCGCGGTCGGTCGGCTGGCCGATCGGTTCGTCGGCATCGAAGATCGCTTCGGCCGCCCGCTGGAAATTGCGAAATTGACCTCGCCCGACCGCCCAACTCAACGCGAGCACGGCCGCCCCGCCAAACAGGACGAGCGACAGGAGCAGCGGAATCTGCAAAAGAAAGTCGGAGGCGGACATGCCGAAAATTGTATGGACCGCCTGCTCGCAACGAATAATGGAGTAGACGCCCGAAGAGATGAACATGCCCGACTGGCTGAGCCAATACGTTCCCGAAGGCTGGGGAACCACGCAGATCGTCCTGGCCAGCCTCGGCCTGACGATCGGGACGGCCATCGTCTCGCTTTTGATTGTCGGGATGGTGATCGTTCGCATCCCGGCGGACTATTTCGCGGGCGAACATCCCCCGCGCGTCTGGGCCGATCGCCATCCGTTCGTTCGTTGGCCGGTCGTGATCGGCAAGAACCTGTTCGGCGTCTTCCTGGTCGCACTCGGAATCGTCCTGTCGCTTCCCGGCGTGCCGGGTCAGGGGTTGTTGACAATCCTGATCGGCGCCATGCTGATCGATTTCCCCGGCCGGCGAAAGTTCGAGCGTTGGCTCCTGCGTCGACGCGGTGTGTTGAAGGGCATCAACAAGTTGCGGTCCCGGGCCGGCCGAGAGCCACTCGTCATGGAGCTTCCGGTCGGCGAACCGCCACGTGCCGAGTAAGAATGGCTATCGATCCGCAGGTTGATCGTGCCATCCGCCGCTCTTTCGATTGCGCGCAATAGCGATTGCGGATTCGTCGCAGCCCTTCAGGCTGCAGACCTTGGGGCGGCCGCACACCCAGGGCGGCGATGGCTGCGCCATCTTGCCCTGGGCTGAACAATCTCAGACCGTTGGCCTGA
>JANLUE010000864.1:0-1877 GCA_031363325.1 Gemmataceae bacterium | reverse complement strand
CAGGGCCGCGTCGCGACGATCGAGTTCACGTTGATCGACCGGAGGACGAGCTTCCATACGGCGTCCGTGCCTCAATTTGTCCGGTGGGCGAGGGGCGAACCTGCGATAATCTATCCAGGTCTGTCGAATATCGGAAGTGCGGAATGCGGAGTTCGGAATGCCGAGTGAACTCAAGACGAAACGAATCCTGTCCGGCGTCCAGCCATCGGGGAAGCTCCACCTCGGCAATTACTTCGGGGCGATCAAGCAGCACATCGAGCTTCAGGAACGCGGCGAGGCATTCTACTTTATCGCGGACTATCACGCCCTGACGACGCTCGGCGAGGCCGTCAAGGCGGAAGCGGACCAGGCGAAAGATCAAAAGCGAAAGCCCCGAACCGGGGCCGACATCTTGCGCGAGAACGTCCGCGATGTCGCACTCGACTACCTCGCGCTCGGGCTCGATCCGAAGAAGGCCGTCTTCTACCGCCAGTCCGACGTTCCCGAAGTGACCGAACTCGCGTGGATCTTGGCGACCGTGACCGGTATGGGCTTGCTCGAACGGGCCCATTCCTACAAGGACAAGGTGTCGCAGGGGATCAGTCCGTCGGTCGGGCTCTTCACGTACCCAATCTTGATGGCGGCCGACATCTTGATCGTCCGGTCGCACCTCGTGCCGGTCGGCAAGGATCAGGTTCAACACTTGGAAATGACCCGCGACATGGCGGGGTACTTCAACAACACCTTCGGCGAAGTGTTTCCGGAACCGGTCGAATTGCTCGGCGAGGCGGCCGTGGTGCCCGGAACGGACAAAGACAAGGACGGCAACCCCCGGAAGATGAGCAAGTCGTACGGCAACACAATCGAGATTTTCGCGGAAGGGAAGCCCTTGAAGAAGGCGGTCATGGGCATCGTGACCGACGCGTTGCCGCCCGAGGCCCCGAAGGACCCCGAGTCGCGGATTCCGTTCCACCTCTACAAGTTGTTCGCGACGCCGGACGAAGTGGCCGAGCTGGCCCACCGCTATCGGGCCGGCGGAATGGGCGACGGCGAAGCGAAACAACTGCTGCTCGCCAAGATCGACGCGTTCTTCACGCCGTTCCGCGACAAACGCAAACAACTCGCCGCCGACCCGAACTACGTCGAAGACGTACTGCTCGACGGCGCGAAGCGGGCGCGAGTTGAGATTCAAAAAACGATGGAGCTGGTCCGCGAAGCGACGGGGTTGACGCGGAGTCGTTCGTGAGGGGTTGCCCGTGACGAAGCCATTCGATGTCGCCTCGAAAACGACCTGGGAAATTGACCCGGATGGGTTTGTGAATTGGCTCGGATATGGCGACGAGCCAAGTGAAACTATCGATGCCGACGTTTCGACGGTGAGCGGCTCGACGGACAAGGTGATCCGCGTCGGCCAGGGGCGCAATCGTTGGTTGCTGATGATCGAGTTCTTGTCGAGCTACAAGCGGTTCATCCCGAGCCGAACTCACTGGCACAGCACGCTACTCGGCCATCGGCATCGGTTGCGGGTCCGGTCGGTCATTTGGCTCTTGCGCCCGGAAGCCGACGGTCCCGCCATGTCAGGCCAGTTCGTCCAGGGATTTGCTGGCGAAGATCCGTACCTGCGGTTCGACTATCGAGTGGTTCGGCCGTGGCAAATCGCGCCCGAGAAGTTCCTGCAAGCCGGCCCCGGCCTACTGCCGTTCGCGCCGATCAGTGCCGTGCAACCATCGGAACTGGCGGCCGTGGTGCACGAAACGCGGCGGCGACTGGAGCGGCAGGTTTCCGAAGATCGGCTTCCAGAAATGCTGACAATGACCTACGTCCTGATGGGACTGCGGTATGATAAAGAAGTGGTTGAGAAACTCAGTCGGGAGGTGCTCAAAATGGAAGACTCCGTG
>JANLUE010000876.1:0-7278 GCA_031363325.1 Gemmataceae bacterium | reverse complement strand
GTGACCATTCGCGTGTAAGGCGAACGCTCTACCGCTGAGCTAAGCGCCCGATGTTGCAATCAAGCGGAAATTATATGGGGTTCGCGACTCAGCCGGCGGCGCGGAGGTCGCGGACCAGGTTGCGGACGTATTTCGTCGCGTTCAGCTTGCGGCGGACGTCGGGCAGGCGATTCGCCAGATCGGGTCCGTCGAAGAGTTGGCCGGCTTCGTTCAGAAGGGCGTCGCGTCGTGCCGTGAGTTGGCTCTCGAGTTGATCCGCGGCCGGAGAGCCGGGTTCGAGTTCGGCGATCTCCATGCGAAGTTCGAGCATCTCTTCGAGGAACGGGGCCGGCACGTCCTTGAGCTCCGACGCGGTTGGCCCGCCCGCGAGGGCGAGCAAATACTCGGCCCGACGGAACGGGTCCTTGAGCGTCGCGTAAGCTTCGTTCAGCGTGGCCGACATCTCGACGCTCGCCGCCTGGTCGGCCGAACTGCCGAGTTGGTGATAGTCGGGGTGCAGAGCCCGGCTCCGGGGCAGATAGGCGGACTCAAGATCCGCCAACTCGAGGACGAATCGGCGCGGCAGGCCAAGCGTGGTGAAATGATCCATGCCCATACCGAGTGAGATTGAAATCTGAAACCTTCACCCGCCGTGAACGGCGGTTCCTCGGTAGTTGTGCCGCCGTTTGGCGACAGTCGCTCAATTGCGTTGGAGAGCTAATGCCGCTGGGACCGCCGTTCACGGCGGTTGTGGCGAAGCCATATTAGGCCCGCCGTTCACGGCGGGTAATATGTTAATTTCTCGTCACCGCCTCGTGCAGATTCAACACCACGCGGGCGAGCGACATCCACGCGGCGAGTTCCACGGGGTCCACGCCCGTGGGCGCCGGAGCGAGGCCGACCGCGACCAACTTCTTCGCACTGTCGGCGTCGAGTTCCTTGCGGTGCTTGGCGAGCAGTAGTTCCAAGACTTTGATTTCGTCCGTCGTCGCCGGGCGGGACAGCGCTCGGCGGAATAGCAAGTTGACGCGTTCTTCAGTCGACTTGCCGGTGGTCAGAGCTGTGGCGGCGAACACGCGCGACGCTTCCACATAAGTGGGGTCGTTCAACAGCACCAACGCTTGCAACGGCGTGCTCGAGCGCGGGCGGTCGTTCGTGCATTCCTCACGACTGGGGGCATCAAACGCGGCCAGGCTCGGGTGCAGGAAGCTGCGGCACCAGTACGTGTAGAGCCCGCGTCGATATTGATCGCCGCTCCGATCCGCTTCCCATTCGCGACGGGGGAAATTCAAGTACGACCAGTAGCCGGCCGGCTGATAGGGCTTGGAACTCGGCCCGCCGACTTTCGTCGTGAGCAACCCCGCGACCGCCAGGGCGTTGTCGCGAACGAACTCGGCGTCGATCCGGAATCGATTCTGCCGGGCGAGCCAGATGTTGCCCGGGTCCTTCTCGCGAAGTTCCTTCGTGGACACCGACGATTGCCGATAGGTGTTCGACGTGACCAGCAACTTGAGCAGGCCCTTCACGTCCCAGCCGGTACGAACGAACTCCGTCGCCAGCCAATCGAGCAGTTCCGGGTGCGTGGGCGGCGTGCCCTGGGTACCGAAGTCGTCGAGGTTGCGCACCAGGCCCTGGCCGAACGCGACTTTCCACAAGCGATTGACGAACACCCGGGCCGTGAGCGGATTGTCCGGCGAAACCAGCCACTTGGCGAGGTCCATGCGGTTCGCGCGATCCTTGCGGTCGATCGAGCCGAGGAAGCCGGGGATGCCCGGCGTGACCACTTCGCCCGTCTCGTCGAGCCAGTTGCCGCGTGGCAGGACGCGGACCATGCGCGGGCTCGTGGCCGACGCGACGAGCGTGACCGGAATCGAATTCTGCAACGCATCGCGCTTGGCGACGACCGTCGCCAACTCCTTGCGAGCCGACTCGGTTTCCGGCGCGACGGCGTTGCGGTAGTGTTCCGCGATCAGTTTCTTCTGGGCGTCGTTGCGTTTCTCGAGCGCGATCGTGAGCGCGTCGGTCAACGGCTTGGGCAAACCTTTCGAGTTCGTCTTGGTGCCGGCCTCCCATTTCTCCTGGCCGTCGGCCGCGAGCGTTGCCTTGGCGATGGCCGACCGGGCGTCGGCGATCTTCGAGTCGAGCGCTTTCAGTTCGGCCTGTTGGGCGGGCGTGGCCATGTGCGTTTGCGGCTGTCGGCCGACGGGCACTTCGCTCACGTCCGCGAAGAACGCCCCGAATCGATAGAAGTCGCGTGTCGTGTACGGGTCGTACTTGTGGTTGTGGCATTCGGCGCAGCCGAGCGTCGCCCCGAGCCAAGCGTTCGACGCGTTGCGCACGCGGTCGGCGGCGTACTTCGCTGTGTATTCTTTCGCCTGGGCACCGCCCTCTTCGGTCGTCATTAACATGCGGTTGTAGCCGGACGCGACACGCTGTTCGACGGTCGCATTCGGCAACAGGTCGCCGGCGATTTGTTCCATCGTGAACTTGTCGAACGGCTTGTTGGAATTGAACGCGTCGATGACATAGTCGCGGAACAGCCAGACATCACGATGGTTGTCGCTGTGGTATCCGGCCGTGTCGGCATAGCGAACCGCGTCGAGCCACATCAACGCGAGCCGTTCGCCGAAGTGTTTCGATCCGAGCAAACGATCGACGAACTTCTCGTAGGCCTCGTTCGATTGATCTTTCAGGAACGCGTCGAGGTCGGCGGGGCCCGGCGGGAGGCCGGTCAAGTCGAACGACAGGCGTCGCGCGAGCGTGACCTGATCGGCGACCGGGGCGGACTTCAGACCTTGCTTCGCATGACCCTGTAGCACGAACGCATCGATCGTGTTCTTGATCCACGGGTCGCTGATCTTCGGCGTCGGTGGAACGGACGGCTTCACGAACGCCCAGTGTTCGTCGAAGCGGGCCCCCTCATCGATCCACCGGGCCAGCAAGTCCGCCTGGCTCGCGGAGATCGCGGGCTTCTTGGCGTGGGCCGGCGGCATCACCTCGGTCGCATCCTTCGATGTGACCCGCTGAATCAGCGGGCTCTCCTTCGACTTGCCGGGCACGATCGCTTTCTGAATCGCGTCGACCCGGACATCGAGCCGAAGCTTGGACTTGCGGGCCTTCTCGTCGGGGCCGTGGCAAGCGAGACACGAGTTCGCCAGGATCGGCCGCACGTCGCGACCGTAGTCCACCGGCGGGCGCTCGGCGGCCAGGACGGGAGAGGCGGCGATCAGAAGAAGCAGAGAGATTCGCATATGTTGATGGGAGCGTGGCGGGTCGGGCGGTCGGCGGCTACGCGATATGATACATCGCGGACGGTCGGCCGCCATTGTGACTGCCTTGACGCTCCCATCGAACCGCTTGCGTACCAGTTCGTGGCGCAGTACCCTCGACAGAGGAGGGGCTTGGCGATGCGCAACGGCAAACCGAAACCGGAACCCGACGGCGAAATCTTCGTCGACAAGCTTCCGCCGATTCAGGAGGCCTGGTACCGCGATCACCGCTTCGCCCGGTACGGCCTCGAAGACGGAGCGTTCGCCAAATACAGCCCGGATGTGATCGCCATCATTGAGGAGAAGGTGGTGGGCCGCGGTAAGAACCCGTTGCATCTCGTGCGGCGAGTCGCCAAAAAACTGAAGGTTGACATGAGCCAGATTATCCTGGTCGATCCGAACATTGGCGTGTTGTGAGAATTCGCCGTGCCGAGGCTCTATCCCGTAAGTATCCCGAGAAACGTGGAGCATCCCGATCCAAACTCGCTTGGCTATGTCGATCCGGCTCGCTCTGGAATTCAGTAATGGGATGCCCTGAGAATCCGAATCGTGTTGGTCATTGGCCAAACGACTTCGGTCCTAAGGCCGATCAATTCGAGAGTCATTTCCGCAGTCCTGGATACGGGAGCGCCGCTGACGATGTTTTCCGAGTCGCTGTGGAGGAGATTTCCTCATGGCGAAATTGACTTCGTTCAAACGGCCGGGCGCAATCAATTCTCCGTGGCTGGTGTCCGCTGTACATTTCGACTGGGCTGGATCTGGCTGGGCGTTCAGGACGAGGAAAGGCCGATCGGTCGATTGGCCGCACAACGCGTGCTCGCACAATTTGCGGAAGACGGAGGCCGACTCCGGGCCCAAGCGCTCGTCGGCCTTTCGCATAGCGTTCTGGCGGGCCGAAGACTCGTGCGTGAGACGACGCTCGAGCCCGACGAGCCGGAGCCGGCGGACCCGATGCGCCGGCGACGAACCTTCGGCCAAGTCTGGCGACTCACCACGATCTGAGGACGCGGAGGCGAACCGCTTGCGGTCCTTAAAAGGAAGAGGGGCTTGGCCAAAGAACCGAAGTTGAATACTAATGTCGGTCGACTGACATCCATGTTCCACCGCATGACTTCCAACTCCTCCCATGTCTGACCCCTACGAACTTCGCGTCCAGGTCCAGTCCGCCGACTTGGACGGGCTCGAGCACGTCAACAATGTCGTCTACCTGCGTTGGGTTCAAGACGTGGCCATCGCCCACTGGCGAACGATCGCGCCGGCCGAGGATCAGGCCGCGCTCGTCTGGATGGTGCATCGGCACGAGATCGACTACCTGTCGGCGGCCGGTCCGAAGGACGAGGTGATCCTGCGCACGTGGGTCGGCACGGCCGAGGGGTTGCGTTACGAACGACACACCGAAATGCTTCGGGCGAGCGATCGCAAGCTGCTCGCCCGAGCTCGGACACTGTGGATCCCGGTCGACCCGACGACCGGTCGGCCGAAGCGAGTTTCTCCGGCGATCAAGGCACTCTTCTCGACAGGGCCATCGCCTTCGTAAAATGACGGAGGAAATTTCACGAGGCACGAATGCAACCTGGATCCGCAGCAAACCCGGCCCTGGCCGGCGTCCGAAACATTATCGCCGTGGCGAGCGGCAAGGGCGGGGTCGGCAAGTCGACGGTGGCCGCCAACCTCGCCCTGGCTTTGCAACTCCAGGGTCGGCGAGTCGGCTTGATGGACGCCGACATCTATGGCCCGAGCGTCCCCATGATGATGGGCCTTGGCCCGATCGATCCGCAGATCGCTTCGTTCCCCATCGAGAAGTTTGGCATCAAGCTCATGTCGCTCGGCTTCCTGCCGGACGCGGGCAAGGGCGTGCTGCTTCGTGGCCCGATGGTCGCGAAGTGGGTCGCCACGTTCCTGACGCAAATCAACTGGGGCGAACTCGACGCGCTGGTGATCGACATGCCGCCAGGGACTGGCGATGCGCAATTGACACTGTGCCAGACCGCCCAGGTGACCGGGGCAGTGATCTTGACCACGCCGCAAGACGTGAGCCTGATCGACGCGGTGAAGGCGTTAAACATGTTCCGCCAACTGAAGACCCCGGTCCTCGGCGTCATTGAGAACATGAGTTATTTCATCGGCGACGATGGCAAGCGCTACGAAATCTTCCGGCACGGCGGCGGCAAGAAACTCGCCAACGAGTCGGGCGTCTCGTTCCTCGGCGAAGTGCCAATTGATCCGAACGTTTCCGTCTGCGGCGATGCCGGCGAGCCGATGGTCCGCCGCTTTCCGGATTCGCCGGTGAGCCAGGCCTACCTCGGCCTGGCGACCGCCATCATGGACGCGGCGAGCCGAGAGGGAGCGGGCGGGTTGCCGGAAGTGGTGCTGTAGCCAATCGGTATTCGCGGATCGCGTCTCGAATATTTTCGAGGGCCTCGTCTTCCGTATCACACTCAGACCAACAGCCCGGCAGCGCGGGCACGGAAACGCTGATGCCTTCCTCGTTTCGGTGCAGAGTGACTCGATAACGCATGATCTCTCCTGAAGTGGAGTTTCTATCGTCTATCGAGTCGGTATCGCAAGCAAAGTCGTTATGCGAATGGCCGAATGTAATCATCCGCCCCGCATCTTCTCGATCAAAACGTTCGCCGTCTCGGGCCGCATGATGCGCGGGTCGGGCAGGTTGCCGGCCCGGAGTTGTTCGCGGAGGTCGCGGCCGCTGATCGAGACGGTCTTGTAGCCCTTCGGGCCGTATTCATCGACGAGGCCGACGCGGCCGAGTTCCTCGAAGAACGCGGCGAAGCCGACCTTGACGGGCTTGATCAGCAACTCGCCCTTGAGTTCATCGAACTTGCGCTGGGCGGCGAGTCCGTCCCAGATGTCTTTGCCGTCGTCGTACGGCGCGTCCGCGTGTTTTCGACCAATGATGATGTCCGTGAAGCCGAAGTTTTGCCGGTAGATTCCGTGCATGATGGCCTCTTTCGGCCCCGCGTAGAACATCTTGATGTCGAGCCCGAGGAGCAGCACCGTGTCGCTAAACTTGCGGCCGACCTTGGCCCACAGAGCGTCGTCGGTGTCGCCCTCTCCGAGCACCTTGTTGTCGATCAGCGCCCGGTAGGTTCGCATCCGCGTGAGGGCGTCCACGTCGTCGCTCTTCGTTTCGCCGATGAGGGGGTTCAGCACGGCGGCCGTGAAATGGCCGTCGCGCGTCAATCGCTCGAGTCCGACGACCAGCGCGTATTCGTGCGCCCGGTGCAGGGCGTTCCGCGTCTGGAAGGCGACGACGCGTTCGTATTTCTTCTCGGCGAAGAGCTTCCGCGACTCGCGTGGCGTGAGCACGAGCGGGCCGTACTCCGGGTGCTTCGGCTGCGGTTTGACCCAGACTTCGCCGCCGACGAGATACGTCCGTTCGTCTTTCATCGTCATGTGCCCGCCCGGATGATCGGTGCGGTCGGTTTGATAGACGGAATTCAGATACTTGGCTTTGTCCCACGGATACACGTCGCGCACGTCGACCGAGCCGACCAGTTCGTTCTTGGAATTGACGAGCGAAACCGTTTCTCCAACGGCCAGGGACTTCGCCGTCGCTTCGTCGACCGGGAAAGCGATCGGGATGGTCCAGGCGTATTTTTTTCCGTTGCGAACGATCACTTCCTCGTCGAGCACTTGCTCGAACTCGGCCCGGGTCATCGGTCCAATGAGTGGGGACAACCCGCCATCGCCGATGCGATAGAGGCTCGACAGATCGGCATCGCTTAGCGACACGGACTTCGAGCGCGGCTCGATTTCGGCGCGGGTGCGGTTGACGGGTTCGGTCAGCCCGCCATGCGGGAGGATCAGGTCTGGCATCGAAGCTCCTGGTTGGTAGTCGGTGGTTACCGGAGCGCGTCGGTGACGCGCTCGGCTAGCGCCTCGCGGCTATCGGCCTTCAGGTTGATAACGCCACCACCCGCCGATCAGGCGAGCCGGGGGGCGTTAGCCCCTCGGGTGGCGTGTCAGCGACAAACCTCTTGCCGTAACGCCTCGATACCCAGCGTTTTGTCGC
>JANLUE010000847.1:0-6203 GCA_031363325.1 Gemmataceae bacterium | reverse complement strand
CTTCGGCACCGTCGCGCGGCAAGCGGGCGGGCAGGTCGCGGTTCGTGCAAGTCGTGCGAATCACGAGGACCGATTCGGCCGCCTTGGCCGGATCGAACTTTCGATCGACGAGTCGGAGAAACACGTCCGTTCCGCGATCCGGGTCCATGTCCTTCGACTTCTCTTCCGACCCGAGGGCGGGCTTGCGCGTCGAGTACCAGAACGGCTGATCGACCTCGCGGCTGCCGCCGTGTCGGAAATCGTAGAACGGCCGAAACTCGCGGTCCGTCCCGTCGGCTTCGGCCGAGGTGACGGTATCGATCGAATAGACTTCCATGCCCTTGGGTCGCGCCACATCCGGCGTGATCTTGTACTCGGTCCGCAAGTGCGTGACCGCGATCGGCTCGCACGGTTGCGAGAACAAGTTGACGACCGGCGTGCAGCCGAGCAGGAACGAACTCGCGTCGACTTTCTGCTCGAGCCGGGGAATCGAGCGATCGAGGAAGATGACGACTTCGACTTGCTTGTCCGCGCCGCTCGTGCGAACTCGGTCCCAGCCGCCGAGGTCGAAGTACATGAACTTGTTCGAGTAGGCGAAGAACTCGGTCAGTAGTCGATAGCCCGGAAACGCCTGGCGGGGGTACGGCAGCAACCCTTGATCGAGATCGAACCCGACCATGCCGATGACTTGCTTGGCGGGGAAAATCAGGGGCGCGGCCGTGCGCTGTTCGGGGGCTCGATAGACAACTTGCAACGCGTGGTTGTGAATCAAGTCGAACAGCGGCGCCGATTGCCCCTCGCCGGCCGCGATGTGGAACCGGAGTTCCTTCATCTCCAACATGGCGAGCGGAAGTGCGCCATCGATCTTCAATCGCAATCGTAGAGCGGCTTTCGCCTTGTCGGGCGGCGACAGGCCCGGCGGAAATGGCGGTGGTTGCAACCGGGCTTCGGCCACGCTGACCGGCCAAAGCTTGAGCGGGTAGCACGTCCGATATCGGCACGGAGTGTCGGCCACCCGGAACGTCGAAAGCATCCCCCCTTTTTCGATGTCCACCCCGGTCGGCGTGGCCCGCGTCGGGTCGAGATCGAACTGCAGGGTGGCGAACGATGGGATCGGCGCGAGGAAATGCGGATAGAGGACGTTGAGGATCGCTTCGGTCAGCTCCGGGTATTCGTCGTGTAGTTTGATTTGCACGCGCGCGCTGAGCAGCGCGAACGCCTCGATCAGGCGTTCGACGTGCGGGTCCGACGACTTGTTCTTTTCGAGCCGCAAGCGCGAAGCGGCCGCCGGGTACTGCGCGCCGAACTCCTGCCCGAGCTTGCGGATGAAGAAAAGCTCGTCGTTGTAGAACTCGTAGAGAGTATTGCTCATGCGCGCGCGGGTGGTCCCGCGATCGAGGAATCGGCCCAGATGCCCGCTATCTTCCGCGAAGCCGAAGGAAGTTCAAGGTGGGGGGGTCGATTGGAATGAGCTGCAATTCGTGCCCGGCTTCGAGCCAATCGCCGCACGGGCCCTTTCGCTCACTCGTGGCGAATTGGCCCAAGTCGAACCGGTGGAGTCTGAGAAACGCCGTCGATCCAAACGGCCCCAATCGATTGGGCTCGTCGCACGGCCCCGTACGATGCGACTCTCTTGTTGAATTCGACGGTTTCGCAGGTCACGGATCGAACTTCCAGCGGGCGGGTGGCCAGTAGATCAGATCGCCGACACCGATGATTTGGTCGCGTCGAACCGGCCCCCAGCTTCGAGAATCGAAAGCGCGTTCGGTATTGTCTCCGAGCACGAAATACTCGTCGGGACCGAGGGTCGTCTCGAAAGGCTCCGACTTCATCTCGCAGTCGGCGCCGAGATTGCGATAAGTGTGACGAATTGGCCCAAGTCGCACCGGTGGAGACTGACGGACGCCATCGATCCAGACGGCCCCATCGCGAATTTCGACCGTCTCGCCCGGCAGGCCGATCAATCGCTTGAGATAGATGATTTCCGGCTTCGGTGGATAGCGAAAGACGATCGCGTCCCAACGGCGCGGATCGCGGAGTTTGTTGCACAGGAGTCGGTCCGGGCCGTGCGAATGAGTGGCGGGCCGGGGCGTTTCGCGATGCTCGAACGTCTCCGCAACGATCCCGGCCGACGGGCTGCCCACGCGGGGCGCGTTCCGGTCGGCCGGATCGTTGGCCGCCACGATCAGAGTACTTCCGTCCGGCAGCGACTCGACAACGTGATAGCCCCGAAGGTTTGGGTTCATGGAGCTGGAGGTTGGCAAATACGATTCGACGACGAGATGCAGCAGGGAGATCAAACCGTACCCGATCAGTCCGCACATAACAAAACTGATGCCCCAACACCGGAGCCGTCGGCCGATCGAGCCGCCGAACCAAAGCCAAAGGAGAGCGAGCGTCAACGAGACATCAACCAACACGATTCCCCCGGCGAGGAACATGGCCGCGTTCTCGTCCCGGCCCGGCGCGCGAAGCAGGAAATAGATCGGCGGTTCGGCCAGGGACTTGATGCCAACGATCCGAACGGCCCGCCACAGGGTCGCTCGCTCCAGGCGGTACCGGCGCGCAACCCAGTCAAGAGCTATCACCTGGGCGGCGAAGCCGAGCGCGAGAAATGCGAGAAGGTAGACGAGGGAGTTCATGTGGCCGGTCTTCCGGGTACGTCCTTCCCAACGCTCGGAGTGAATTTCCGTTCGAGCGACCCGCGGCGAGATTCTCAAGTCCGGTCGTCTTGTTCTACCTCTCGGCGAACTCTCGTGTCTTACGACGGCGATCCCGACATGAGCAAGAACTTCTCGCTCGATGACTTCAAGCTGCACTTCGAGAACATCCAGAAGATGGGCACGAAGAAGATGATCGGCCAAATGCCGGGTATGGCCGAGATGATCCGCGAAGGCGAAGACCCCGATGTGGCGCTCAATCGCGTTCGGGGAATGATCGATGCGATGACGGAGCGCGAGCGGCAAGCGCCCGAAACGATTGGTGCCGAACAACTGAGGAGAATCGCCGCCGATTCAGGCGTCGAGCCGCAGGAAGTCCGCCAATTTCTCGACAACTTCGCCATGGTCCAGAAACTGATGAATGACATGAGGTCCATGTCCACTTGGCAGCGGATCAAAGCGGTCTTGGGGATTGGCCGCTTACCACCCTTACCGCCTCCAGGTTGACCTTCGGTTGTATTCGCCGGTGTTGCCCGTAAAATTCAGGTTTCCGATTCAACGACGACCTGCCCCGGTGACCGACGCATGTTCGATGGCATCCAGCGCGGCCTCAAAGAGGCGCTGAGCAAGTTTCGCGGCCGTGGCCGACTGTCGGCCGACAACATCCGCGAGGGGCTGCGCGAAGTCCGCCGGGCTTTCCTCGAAGCCGACGTCAATTTCAACGTCACCAACGACTTCATCGCGCGCATCGAAGCCCAGGCCGTCGGCAAGGACGTGCTCGAACGCGTCAACCCGGCCGACCAGATCGTCAAGATCGTGTACGACGAACTCGTCCAGCTCATGGGGCCGGTCGATCACAAGATCCCCACCTTCAAGGATCGGCCCGCCGTCCTCATGATGTGCGGCCTCCAGGGGGCCGGCAAAACGACCACGTGCGGCAAGCTCGCGCTCAAGCTCCGCGATGCCGGCCGCCGCCCCTTGCTCGTCGCCGCCGACTTGCAACGCCCCGCCGCCGTCGAGCAACTCAAGGTCCTCGGCGAACAACTCACGATCCCGGTCTTCGCCGAGCCGAGCACGCCAGTTCAGGTCTGTAAGAACGCGATCGCGTTCGCCAAGCAAAATAGCCTCGACGTCGTGATCCTGGACACGGCCGGCCGACTGCAGATCGATCAGGAGTTGATGAATGAACTGAACCAGATCGATCGACAGGTTCAGCCGGACCACGTGTACCTCGTGGTCGATGCGATGATCGGCCAGGAGGCCGTCAACGTCGCCAAGACGTTCAACGACGCACTGTCGTTGAACGGGGCGATCCTCACGAAGCTCGATGGCGACGCCCGTGGCGGGTCGGCCCTGTCGATCAAGGCCGTCACCGGCGTGCCGATCAAGTTCATCGGCATCGGCGAAAAGCTACAGGCGCTCGACGAGTTCCGGCCCGAGAGCATGGCCTCCCGGATCATGGGCCAGGGCGACTTGATGGGCCTCGTCCAGAAGGTCCAACAGATCCAATCGCAGGTGTCCGAGGAGGACCTCGCCAAGCAACAGGCGGCACTGGAGAAGGGCCAGTTCACGCTCGACGATTTCAAGATGCACTTCAAGAACATCCAGAAGATGGGCATGAAGGAGATGATCGGCCAGATGCCGGGCATGGCCGAAATGATCCCCGAGGGGGAAGACCCCGAGGTGGCGCTCAAGCGCGTCCAGGGCATGATCGATTCGATGACCAAGAAGGAGCGGAAAGACCCGGACATCATCAACGCCGGCCGACGCAAGCGCATCGCGGCCGGCTCGGGCGTTCAGCCGCAGGAGGTCACCCAGTTCCTGAAGCAATTCGACACCGTGCGGGCGCTCATGAAACAAATGATGTCCATGAGCATCTGGCAGCGAATCAAGATGGTGACCGGCATGACCAAGGCCGGGGCCTTCAACCCGGGCAACGAGGGCATGATCAAGTCGAAGGGCAACACCGGCCACCGCAAGAGCGCCAAGGAACGCGCCGAAGAGCGTAAGAAGAAAAAGAAGCGGCGCTAACGAACGGTCGTGGGCCATCCGACTTTTCATCGATCGACAGACTTAGGGAATATTTCCGCTCAACGTGCATCACGTCCGCACCACTTCCGATTCGCGGGGCCCAATCATGCGCGTGACGACGCTTCTGTTTCTGTTCGCCACTTCGTACCTCCAGGCCGATGGCTGCAAGATTCGGCTCGACGGTCGGTTCGTTCCCGAGCACGAACAGGCGGCGACGATCTTGTGGGCTGAAGGCCGCGAGACCCTGTACGTGGCCGCCCGCAACGAGCCGACCAAGGACGCCAACGCCTGGGTAATCCCGATTCGCTCGGCCGCCACTGCGATCCAGGCGGACCCTGTTGAATCGATCGACACCGTCACCTACTACCGCACACTGAAGAGCCAGGTTCGGGATCGCCTCAAGACTTTCATCAAAGTCGCGGCGGCCGCGGACTCCGGGGGCGTCTGTTGCGTACTTCTGGGGGGTGCGTGTGACGAAAAGAGTGCGACCGCCAAGGAAGTTTCACGAGTCGAAAAGCTTGGCATGATCGTGACGGTCGTCTCGGCCAGTTCGCGAGATGGCCTGCAACGATATCTGGCCGCTCAGGGGGTCGATCGCCGAGTTGCCGATTTGTCGTCGCTCGAACCATACTTCGGCTTGAGCGAGTACGCATTTGTTTGTGCCTGGGTGGCCCGTCGGGACGAACCGGTGTCGGCCACGGGCTTGAAGATCGAGTTCCCGTCGCCGAACTTGTGGTTCCCACTTCGGCCGACTCGAGCGTACAAGAGTTCCGTGCTCACGGTGGTCTACGCCAAGGGCTTCGTCCGCCCGGCCGAAAACTGCGACTTGCCCGACCTGAAGTGCGACTACATCTTCGCCCAGCAGGGCCGTCGCAGCGTGTCACAATTGTTTGAGCCATTCCCGTTCGGCGAAGACCCGACGCGAACGGCAGAACGATATACGCGCGTCACGCTGACGACCGATCCACAGAAATGGGATCGCGACCTCGAATTGGTTCCCGGAGCGACGGCCGGGGGAAGGTTCAACCTGTTTATCGTCGATTCGCCAACCTGGGTCGCGACTGCGATCTCGGCGTTGTTCGGCGCACTCTGGGGTTTGCTGATCCCGTGGTGCACGATCGCGCGGGCCAATCGGCAGTGGGGCGACTGGCTCTTCGGCGCGATCGCTGGGGCGGCGATCTGCTTCTCCCTTTGGGCGTCGATCCTGGTCCTCATCGTGTGGCGCTCGCTTCGCTCCGCCGAACGCCCTAATCGGCGCCGTCAATTCCTGGCCCTCGTTGGAGTGGCCGTCCTTCATTTCGCAGCGGTGTTCGCCGTTTGCATGACGCTCATGAAGACGGTCGCGGCCGACTGAATCGCCAACGGCTCGCCGGTTACCGGGTTATGAAAGGGGTTTGATCGTAACGGTCGCGCCCAATGGGCCGATCCGGCGAACCCTAGGGGTCGCGTTTCCTGGCCGGGATCGCTTCCGGAATCGGCGACGTGGGTCTAGGATAAGAGTGTCCCTCATTCCATCATTCGTCGCCGGAGGGC
>JANLUE010000733.1:0-2706 GCA_031363325.1 Gemmataceae bacterium | reverse complement strand
CTGCACCTTGAGGTTGCCGCCGATCGTGTTGAATCCGGCGGTGGAGTGGCGAATCGAGATGAACGAATCCGCGTCACCCGTCTGGATCGAAGTCGTCCCGCCCACAGTGATGTCCGTCAAAAGCACATCGTGCAGCCCGGTGGTCGTGGAGCCGACACCACTGAAAATCATCAAGTTCTTCCGAATGTCCAGCCCGGTCATGTGAATCGAATTGGCCCCGCCACCTCCGTGAACCTCGAGGCTTCGAAGTGCGATCGGCCCGTCGGTATTGTCGAAGTTCAACAGATCGTCGCCGCCCTTCATCCGGACCAACATGTTTCGCACGTCGCCCGCCGAAGCGAACGGACTGGCCGCGCCGCCGATCGTATCGGACGACGAAGTGAGCACGAAGCCGCCGGCGACCGCCGGGTTGGCCTTGATCGTCAGTTGATTGATCGCCGCGTCGCCGAGCACGGTCAGCGTGTGACTCGCGGCGTTGAAGGTCACCGAAATATCGGCGGGCACTTCGCGGTTTTCGAGGAGGGAGAGCGTTGGTCGACGGAACTTCGTGGAGTGTGACATGGCGGGTCGTGCTTGAGCGGCGTCGGAGAGTCGAAGGCCGAAATTGGCCGAGGGGGGAAGCGCGCGGCCGCCGCGAGTCGGCGCTTGGGATTGAGGTTATCGCCGAACGAATCGGCGCACAACGGAAATCCGGCAAATTGCCCGTACTTTCGCCATTTTGCCATCGCGACGTGAATCGAACGGCAAACTCACCTTCCATTTCGGGTCGGGCGTCGGTATTTCCCCCGGCTGACTTTAATCCGAATGCTCGGTTCGACGCGCGGCTGGGGGAAACGCCCGCGCGGCCACGACATTCGGCGGGGGACGACTCATGCAGGCCAGCGGTTCCCGCGCGGGGCGCGGCTTCTTGTTCGCGATCGCCACTCTCTGCGCCCCGGCCGCCGGCTGCTTTCACGCGTCATCGGTCAACGTCCCGCAACATCCCGGCATCGAGCCCGCTCCGTACATCATGGCCCGCAACGGCGATACCACGTACTTCGCCGACCCACGCTACGAAGAAACTCTGCCCCGCGAACTCCAGAAAGTCACGATGCCCGAGATCGTGATTGAGCCGCCCGACATCTTGCGCATTGAACTTGTCCGAGTCGCCCCGACGGCCGGGTACAAGATCGAAGCCCAGGACGTGCTGTTTCTCCAACTCACGCACACCGGCCAAACCGAACCGTTGCTCGGTGAAGTCCTCGTCGGCCCGGACGGGCAGATCAACCTCGGCCCGACCTACGGGGGCTTGCTGAAAGTCTCCGGCCTCACGGTCGAACAGGCCCGCGAGGCGATCGAGAAGTCAGCCAAGGCCGCGAACGTCAAGGACCCCAAGGTTCAGCTTTCGCTGTTGCAGTCACGGGCCCTGGGCCAGATTCGCGGCGAGTATCTGGTTCGACCGGATGGGACGATTGGACTGGGTACCTACGGCGACGTGCGGGTCGTTGGGAATACGCTGGGACAAGCGAAAGTAGCGATTGAACGACACCTGGCCCGGTTCCTGACCGCGCCGGAAGTGGCCGTCGATGTGGCGGCGTACAACAGCAAGCTTTATTATGTCATCTTCGACGGCGGTGGACGCGGCCAGCAGATCGTCCGCCTGCCGATCACGGGGAACGACACCGTCCTCGACGCGGTCGCCCAGGTGTTCGGCCTGTCGCCCGTTTCGAGCGAGCATCACATTTGGATTGCTCGCCCGTCGCCGGCCGCGTTGAATCAGGAACTGATCCTGCCGGTCGACTGGGCGTCGATCACGCGCTCCGGGCACACGGCAACGAACTACCAGCTCCTGCCCGGAGATCGGGTGTTCGTGAAGGCCAATCCGCTTGTGACGACGGACAACTGGATCTCGATGATCCTGTCGCCGTTCGAGCGCGTGTTCGGCGTGGCGCTCTTGGGACAGACCTCGATCCAGACCCTGGCCGACCCGCGGCTCGTTGGTGGGGCACGATAAGGGAGCAAGCGATGCGACAACTTTGGATCGCGACGGCGTTCTTGGTGCTCGCGGCCACCGCGAAGGCCCAGATGCCAACACGCCCGATGCCGGTGAACTCGGGCCTCTCCGGCGGGTTCAGCCCACCGACGATCGGCGGCATCGGCTCGTCGCAACGCGGCTCGGGCCCGGGCTTCAGCCCCTACTTGAACCTGAACCGTGGCGGCAACTCGCCGGCCGCCAACCTGTACGGCATCGTTCGCCCGCAACAGAGTTTCCAGAACTCGTTGAACGCCTTGCAGAATCAAGTCGCGACCGGCGGCCAGGCCGTCGACGACATGGGCGCGGGCATCGTGACCGGAACGCGGGTGCGGTTCCTGAACACGGGCGGGTTCTTCCTGAACATGGCCGGCGGAACCTCGGGCCCAGCCGGCGCGGCCATGTTGAATCGACCCCAGCCCACGTCGATCGGTGGTACCGCCGGCCTCGGCGGTTCGTTCGGCGCGAGCCGCGGCGGGGCGACGCGAGGTCGATAGCTCGTGGGAAGGCGAGCCCTGGGGCGTTAGCACCAGGGGTCAACCCGGAAAGACGTGGCCTCTGACATTCGAGCCCGAGGGCTAACGCCCCCGGGCTCTCGATAGGCGAGCCCTGGGGCGTTATCGAGCTTCAGGTTGATAATGCCATCACGGCAGCGAAAAGGCGAGCCGGTCGGGCGTAAGCCCACCGGGTGAACC
>JANLUE010000687.1:0-3170 GCA_031363325.1 Gemmataceae bacterium | reverse complement strand
GGCCGCGTCGAGGTCGGCCGTCAATTTGGCCACGAGGCGATCGGTGAACGTCAAGTCGGTCAGCGGCCAGCGGACGAAGTTCGCGTCGTTGTGCATTCCCCGAACGAAGCGCTTGTTCTTCAATCGCTCAGCCCAATCGGGCGTCGCCGCTTTCAACAGGTTCGCGTCCCACGTGTAGTCGTACCAGTTCATCGTGCCGACGATCGTCAGGCCCGCCTCGGGGATCGGCAGCGATTCGCGATCGAGGTAGGTGAAGCCATGTTCGCGGCACACGGCGGGCAAGGCGCGATCGTAGAGGTCGAGCGAGTCGCCCCGTTCATCGAAGTGGCGCACCCAGATATCGTGATTGCCCGGCACCAGGGCCTTGCGACAATTCAGCCGGTCGAACAATTCGAGACAACGGGCGAAATCGTCGCCGGCACCAATGTCCCCGGCGAGGATGAGTAGATCGGGTGATTCGGCTTCGAGGCGAGCGACGAGATCGTGCGTGGCGCGATTCCCGGCCGTGTGGCGAGTGCCATAGTGCAGGTCGGCCGTGATCGCGATTCGCAAGGGCAAGGTCATGCTCTATTGTAGCGCGCCCGCTACCCACCCGATAGCGGGAGATTGTGAAACAGTTGCTCCCGGATCAACGGAGCCAGCCACAACTTCGCCAGACCGTCGGCAATTGCAAGGGCCGTGCCGAGCGCGAATCGCCAACGATGTCGGGCTCGAGTTGTGAGTGGTCGCCCTGTCACGCGTTCGAGAACCCACGAAGCGGCCGCGAAGATGAGAATCGTGTAGGCCAGCCCGCGCAGGACCGACCAGGGGTGCCAACCGAAGAGGATTGCAAGCGTCGGGCTCTCGCTTTCGATCGCGAGCCGACCAACGTAGAAGTTCATCAAATCGATTTGCTCGATACCGCGAATGAACGGCACGAGGCCGAGTGTCAGGCCACCCCCGAGCAACATCATCGCATAGAGGATCAGATGTCGCGGCAGCCAGATCGCCCAATCATATTCGGGGTCGTCGCCCGTTTGAATCCAGTGCAGCGTCTGTTCCCAGTACGCTTCGCTACCGGACAGAACTGCGGAAGTTCCCACCGGGTCGCGGGCCGAGAGCCAGATGGCGAGCGCCGAGTGCGAGCCGATGACCAACACAAGGAGCGCGATCGCACGCCGGAGCCGATCGTCGAGGACGCAGGCCCAGAAGAGTGGCGTGAGCAACAGCCCGGTCAGCGGTTGATGGAGGGGCGTGCCGAGGGCGTAGCCAAGCGCGAGTGGCCCCGTGCCAATCGCCAGGGCAACGATTGGCCAGGAGCGCGCGTTCATCACGGGCCGGGCCAGGCCGACCAGTTCGACCATCCGTTCGCCGCGGCTCACTTGAACGGAATCAAAACGAACCCGGTCGTGAAGTAGAGGATCACGTTGCCGAGGCCGAAGATCAGGATGAAAATCAGGATGCCTTTGAGGCTGCCGCCTTCGCCATCGTCCGACATGGGCGGTTCTCCATGGTTGGGGATCGTGGGGTCGGTTGGGAGAGAGTTGGAGCGATCATAACGGGCCGAATGGCGGCGTCAAGTAAAAAGTTGGCCTTCAATTCGATTGACCAAGCCCTCCGCCCGGAGTACCTTCACGGGCAATCATCTCATCGGAGTGCGCGTGTTTTCCGAGTTCGACCTACCCGCCGGGCCGGTGCAACTTCGCGTTCTCGCCGGGCCGGCGAACGGACCGCCACTCGTCATGTTCCACGGCGTCGGCCGACGGGGGATCGATTTCCTCTCGCTCGTGCCGGCCCTCTCGGCCCGCTGGCACGTGCACCTGATCGATCAGCGCGGCCACGGGTCATCGAGTCGAACGCCGGGGCAGTACCAGGTCGTCGACCACGTGGCCGATGCTCTGGCCGTGTTGACATGGTTGAGCCGACCGACCGTGTTGTTCGGCCACTCGCTCGGGGCCCTGGTGGTCGCGGCCGCGTCGGCCGCACGCTCCGAACTCGTTCAAGCGGCGATTCTCGAAGACCCGCCGTCGAATGCCTACCTGAATGGACTCGTGACGACCCCGTACCATGCCACGTTCTCGGCCATGCGGCAACTCGCCGGATCGGGCCGGCCGATTCCCGAGGTCGCGAAGGAACTTGGCGAAACGCACGTGCCGACGCCGAATGGCCCGGTCAAGTTGGCCACACTTCGCGACGCCGCGAGTTTGCGTTTCATCGCGAGGTGTCTGGCCGACGTCGATCGCGACGTGTTCACGCCCGCGCTCGAAGGCCGTTGGATGACGGGGTACGATGAGCGAACCATCTGGCGGGGCACCGGCTGCCCCACGCTATTGATTCGCGGCGACCCGGCCGCTGGCGGCATGTTGCCGTTGGCCGACGCGGATCAAATGTCCGCCGACGTGCCCGACCTGACCCGGATCGACTTCAACGGCGTGGGCCACCTGATCCACGCGACGGCCACCGAATCAACGATTCGACATGTGTTGAATTTCCTGGAGTCGCTTTCATGAAACTCGCCACCGGCTGCACGGTCATCTCGAATGGCCAACTCATCGATGGGACCGGCGCGGCGGTCGTTCGCGATGGGGCAGTTGTCGTTCGGGACGGCACGATCGCGTTCGCGGGGCCGGCCGTCCGAATGCCCGAGGTGCCGCCCGACGCCAAACGGATCGACGCCCAGGGGGGTTCGATTTTGCCGGGGCTCGTCGAGGCGCACTATCACCCGACCTATTTCAACGTCGCCGCGCTCGAAGACCTCGACATCAAGTATCCGGTCGAGTACGTCACGTTGCTCGCGGCGTCCAACGCGAAGCTCGCGCTTGAGTGTGGCTACACAGCCGCACGGAGCGGCGGCAGCTTGTTCAACATCGACGTGTGGCTCAAGAAGGCAATCGAGGCGGGCGTCTGCGATGGCCCCCGGCTCGCTTCGAGCGGTCGAGAAATCTGCGGTGTTGGCGGGCTCATGGACTGGAACCCGGACTTCCGCAAGATCGGCATGGAAGGCCTCGTCTTGCTCGTGAACGGCCCTGACGAGGCGCGGTCGGCCGTCCGCAAGCTCGTTAAAGACGGCATCGAGTGGGTGAAGACGTATCCCACGGGTGATGCGGCCGCCCCGGACACGAACGATCATCACACCCTGTGCATGACCTTCGAAGAAATGCACGCCGTGGTCGCGACGGCCCACAATCACG
>JANLUE010000622.1:0-11673 GCA_031363325.1 Gemmataceae bacterium | reverse complement strand
GGCAACTTCGGCCTGTACGGGGCCGTCCCGATGTCGCACCCGCCGACGACCGCCGATTTGCCGCCGTTCCCACGCAACTGGGAATACGTGCCCCCATCGACCAACTCGACGACGATGCCGCCAATTCCGAAGGGCACCGTTCCGCCGGTCCCGCCAAAGCTCGGGCCAAGCCCAATGACCATCCCGCCAATGGTTCCTGCGAAGGACGCCCCCGATGGCCCGCCCGATTCGCTGCTCCCGAAGGCCCCGAAGTTCCCGGCGACGCCGGATGCTCCCAAGAAGGACGCGCCGAAATTGCCTGAGAAACTCGGAGCGCTGAAGCCCGAGTCGGCAACGGTAGTCCTGTCGGTCCCGGCCGGGTCGATCGTCAAGGTCGAAGGGCACGCCTTGAAGGCGACTGGCAGGGAACGATCGTTCCGCACGCCAGCCCTCGAAGTCGGCCGCGAGTTCACTTACTCCGTCGAAGCGACGATGATCGTGGACGGCGAGGAAGTCGTCGAGACGCAGAACGTCACGGTCAGCGCCGGCCAAACGAGTCGAGCATCGTTCGAGAAACTGTTCGCGAAGGCCGAGGCAATGGGCTCGATCGCGACGGTTGGCGGCCGGAAATGATGTTGAGATCGGGCGTGCCTCGGCACGCCCGTTGACGCGATAACCACTTTCATCGGGCAACATGGGCCCAGGCGGCTTCATCGACCCACAGCAATCAAACATCTTTGCTTTTTTGGGACATTCTGGGACACGCTCTATTTAAATGACTTAACCCAATTCACATTGAGAGCCCGAGTTTTTCTCACTTCACCAATGGAAAGTGTACTTGACGTCGCTGGAGGTTCGTCGCTCCGCTCGCCCTTGCAACAACTGAGCGATGGCGACGCTCTTGTACTTTTCGAGGTCGACGGCCAGAATGATCTCGACGAGCAAATTCCTTTCGGGGATTGTTCGGCACGCCGCCCCGGTCGGTTGGCGGGTCGTTCGGCGGTTGCGCGGACTTGTATCAGATCAACAAGGAGGCCGCTGGCGAACTCGAGCAGTTAACGCGCGCGGTCATCGATCTGGCGTAGGGACGCGGCCGATCACGCTCCGCACATTCTTCGCGGAGTTCGACATCGGTTTCTTCCGCTCGCGCGGCGAGTTCGAGGTTCGGCCCAAACCGTAGGCGAAAGGCGATTCGATGGACCGCGGGTTCGTGCTGTTTCTCGGAGCGCTGCTGACGTTCACGTCCGCGTGGGCTGGGCTCGTGCTCGCGCCGAACGTGCAACTCGGCGAGTTGCAAGCGACATCGGAAGACTATCCACGCCAACGCACCGAGGAGGAACTCCGCGGCCGACGCGTCTATCAGGCGAACGGCTGCATCTATTGCCATAGCCAACAGATTCGACCGACGACGTTCGGAAACAATGCGGACGTGGCCCGCGGTTGGGGCAAGCGCCGCAGCGTGCCGCGCGATTACGTGAACGACAAGCCGGTGTTGCTCGGCACGATGCGAACCGGGCCCGACCTCGCCAACGTCGGCATGCGCTGGAGCGCCGACTGGCAGCACAAGCACCTTTACAACCCACGCATGATGACTCCGGGGTCGATCATGCCGCCGTTCAAATTCCTCTATGAAACTCGAGCAATCGACGGTTCGCCGTCGCCCGACGCAGTCGCGCTCACGGGCCGATGGGCCGCCGAGATCCCCGAAGGTCACGAAGTCGTTGCGACCGACGACGCCCGAGCATTGGTGGCGTTCCTGATGTCGCTCGATCAATCATTCGACTTGCCGGAGGCCCGCGAATGAACGCCGACGAGCCGCGCCCCGAAGCCGATGTCCCCCAAATGATGGGGCCACTCTGGAAGGAACACGACGAGCCCCGCGATGGCTTCGAGCCCGTGCCGTTCTGGCTCAAGATCATCATGGGCGGATTTCTCTTCTGGGGCGGTTGGTATCTGGCGACCTACAGCGGCGAATATCGGGGGGACGTGTTCGATCAACCCGCCCCGGAGGCCGCGCGGCCCGACCAACTTCCGCAATCGCCGGAAGAGACGATCGAACTCGGCCGTCGTCTCTATGCGAACTGTGCGTTGTGTCATCAGGCCGAAGGAACCGGGCTCGCCGGGCAGTATCCGCCGCTCAAGGACTCGGAATGGGTCGTCGGTGACTCGGCCAAGCCCGATCGACTTGCTCGGATCGTTCTCTTTGGCTTGAAGGGCGAGATCACCGTGAAGGGGGAGAAGTTCACCGCCCACATGCCGGCCTTCGGGACGATCTGGAAGGACTACCAAATCGCGGCCGTGCTCAGCTACGTTCGCTCCGCCTGGGGGCACAAGGCGGAACCGATCGCACCCGATCAGGTGACGGCCGCCCGACGGGCCGAAGCCGGCCGCCTATCGAACGGAGCGGCTCCGTTCACGGTCGCCGAGTTGACGGCCAAGTGACCGCGACCTGCGACAACTGTCACGCTCCGATCGCCGGCCGAGCGCTCGCGGGCCGACCGTCGCCCGATTCGCCTCCCGCCGAATATTGTTGCTTCGGCTGTCTGAGCATCGGCGAACATGAACGCGACGCCAAGCGATCGAAAAACGATCGCCCGCGTTTTTCCGGGCTCGCACTGCGACTCGGGGTTGGGCTCGTCGTCGCCGCTCAGTCAATGATTCTGTCGCTCGGCGTCAATCTCGAAGAAAGCACCCCCCGATCGGCTCGCCTGTTCGTTCACGGTTTGGTTCTCGCGGGTACATTAGTTGTGCTTGCCTTGCTCGGCGGGCCGATGTTGCGGGTCGCGTTTCGCGAAATTCGCCAACGTCGCCTAACAATTGAAGCACTCTTTCTGCTCACGATGACCGGAGCACTCGCGGCCTCGCTGCAATCGTTCGTCGTCGGCCACGGCCCAATCTATTTCGAAGTCGTCTCGATCGTACTCGTGGTCTATTCTTTGGGCCGAGCGATCGGCGCGCGGGTCAGGGCCAAGGCGGTCGAATCGACGCGGGTCTGGGCCGGCTCGCTGGCCACGTGTCGGCGGAGCACTGGCGAAGTCGTCGCGGTCGAGTCGATTCAACTCGGCGACTCGACCGAAGTTCGGCCGGGCGAGGCGATCGCAGTCGATGGCGTCGTTGAACGGGGGACGGGGTTCGTTTCCGAGGCCGTCGTGACCGGCGAGCCGTTCGCCGTGGTGAAGCGCCCCGGCGACACCGTGTTGGCCGGCTGCGCATCGTTCGACGCCACGTTCCAGATTTTGGCGGCAAACCCTGGTTCGGCCCGCCGAATTGACACACTGCTCGATACCGTTGAAGCGGCCCGCCGCGAACCAATTTCGATCCAGTCGCGCGCGGATCGACTCAGTGCGGTATGCCTGCCGTTGATCGTGGCCGTCTCGTTCGGCACGTTTCTGTACTGGACGAATCGGGCCGACTGGTCGGTGGGGCTATTCAACGCGATGTCGGTGCTGCTCGTTGCCTGCCCGTGCGCCCTTGGACTGGCGACGCCGATCGTCGTTTGGTCCGCCCTCGGCCGATTCGCGGAGCGCGGCCTGGTCGCGCGTTCCGGCGATGTCGTCGAACGACTGGCCAGCGTGCGGACGATTGCCTTCGACAAGACCGGCACGCTCACCGAAGAGCAGTTCGGCCTCGTCGACGTGGCGACTTTCGCGATCGGCCCGGAGCGGGCGCGTTTGCTCGGTTGGTTCGCGCTCGTGCAGAAGCAAGCGAACCACCCCGTGGCTCGGCCGTTCGCAGACCTTCCACGTCCGTTCGGCCCGGACGTTCGCGTCGAGAATGTGCGCGTGGTTCCGGGCTCTGGCATCGAAGCGATCGTGATCGACGGGGCCGCGCATCGAGTTCGCATTGGTCGGCCGGAATGGATCGATGCCTCGAACGCCAACGATTTGCTCGAATGTTTGATGGCCGACGGGCACCGCGTCGATTGCGAAGTGGACGGGAAACTGGCGGCCATCGCCATGTTGACGGAGCGACTCCGCGATTCGGTCCCGGCCGCGCTCGCGGCCGCTTCGAACCTGGGTTTGCAGGTCGAAGTCCTCACCGGCGACCGACCGGGACGTGCCACTTCGCTTGAATTGCCGAACGTGCGCGGCAACTTGCTTCCCGACGAGAAGGCCAATCGCGTCTCGGAGCTCGGGCACGCGTTGGTCGTCGGCGATGGCATCAACGATGCTTCGGCGCTCGCGCGGGCACACGTCGGCGTGGCGCTCGCGTCGGGAACGGACCTGGCCAACGGTGCGGCCGACGCGACGCTGTACGGCGGCGACCTGCGAGTGATCCCCTGGGCGGTCGCGCTGGCGCGCGATTCGATGCGGATCGTCCGACGCAATTTGCTCATCGCGGCCGGCTACAACCTGATCGGCATGTCGCTCGCGGCAATGGGGATACTTCATCCCGTTGTCGCCGCGCTGTTGATGCTCGCGTCGAGTTTGTGGATTGTCGGCTCGGCCACTCGCGTTGGGGCATCCGCCGACCACGATTGTGCGAACAGTCCCGTTGCCAACTCGGGAGTCAACCCAATCGCATTCATCCATGCGAGTGCGTTGATCCTTCAAGGATTGATGCTCGTCTCGCTGCTCGGCCTCTTCGATGTGCGTGGCGTCGCGCTCACACTGGTGTTCACATTCGTGGGGGTTGCGTCGGCCATCGCGTGGGCCAGGCGAACCAATCTGTCGCACGCCTGGGACATGGCCTATGGCATGTTGACGCTCGGCAATCTGGGCATGGTCGCCGGTTGGTGGGCGGACCACGGATTCGGTCCGTTGGCCGCTGGCACGTGCGACTGCGCGACCGCGATTCTGGCCGGCGTCTGGAAGCCGGGGATGTGGTTGGGAATGTTCGTGTTCGGCAACTTTGGCATGGCGTTCTGCGGTCGACGCCCGCATCGGCCGACATTCAACATGTACGTTGGCGGCAATCTGGGAATGGGCGTTGGCATGGCGCTCGGCGGCTGGTCGGCGAGTATGCTCGCGTTCGAATCGATCCGTCCGGCGGCGATCGCCAGTTACTTCGGTATGACTTCCGGCATGGTACTCGGAATGTGTGTGGGCGAAGTGACTTTCCGTTGGCTGCGGCGAATTTGGCATGAAAGCACGTATAGTAGCGGAGTGAAATTCGGCTTGGTTGGGCCGGTGTTCCCGGAAATGTCGGGTGCGCGGCCCCCGGGTCGGAAGAAACCGCATGTTCTTCCCGAATAACCCGTTGCGACCCCCGGCCATGTCCAGTACACTTGCTCAACCTGTACCCCAATTCCGTTCCGACCGAGTTCGTCCCGCGAGGCCGACGATGCAGAAGTGGATGTGTCTCGGGGCCATGGGCGTTGCCGGGCTGGCGCTGCTCTTGTGTGCCCTCGACCTGTTCACCGGCATTCCGTTCGGTGGCAGCGCTTATGTGCTGGCCGATATCGGCGGCATCCTCACGGCCGGCATCCTGGGCTACCTCGCCTGGAATGCGTACCGCGACGTGAAATAGGTCGCCACCACTCGCGGCTCAACCCTTCCAAACCGAATGCGGTGTCGGGTACAATCCCAACCTGCCGAAGCGCCTACCGCTCGAACCGAAACGCCGTCGCTGGTACCGCGGGGCCGACGTGCCGATGCGCGTCATCCGCCGGTTCGCGCGCGAGGTCGCCGAACGATTTCAGACCGAGCGAATCATCCTGTTCGGCTCGCACATCCTCGTCGTGATGCCGGGCCGGAATCAAATCGACCAGGAAATACACCTTGAGGCCGGACTGCCATGGCGAAGGCGAACCGCGTCGAAGCGAAGCTGAAACGATTGCGCGGCCTTCGCGATCACCCGCAGATCGTCTCTGAGCTCCGGGAGTTCCTTGCCGACAAGTCGAACCTGGTCGTCGCGGAAGCGGCCGAACTCGTCGGCGAGCGCGGACTGACCGAACTTGTGCCCGACCTGACGGCCGCCTTCAACCGATTCCTCGACGACCCGGCCGAGTCCGATGCGATCTGTCGAGCCAAGATCGCCATCTGCGACGCCTTGCACAAAATCGAGGCGGACGAAGAAGCGACCTATCGGATCGGTATTCAGCATGTGCAACTCGAACCGAACTGGGGTGGTTCCGAGGACACGGCCGCGCCACTCCGAGTGTCGGCCGCGTTCGCGCTCCTGAGAATGAATCCCCGGGACCTCTTGAACCTGCTCGCCGACCTGTTGGCCGACCCCGAAAAGATTGCCCGCTCCGGCGCGGCCAAGGCTCTGGGCGCGAGTGGTGCGCGGGCCGCGATCCCGCTCCTTCGGTTCAAGGCGAAAATCGGAGACAAGGAGCCGGAAGTCGTCGTGGAATGCCTGTCGGCCCTCATGCAAATGGCTCCCGAGGAATCGCTGGGTTTCGTCGGCGATTTTCTGACGGCCCGGCCCGATGAAGTCGCGGAAGGCGCGGCCCTGGCGCTAGGCGAATCGCGACGACCGGCCGCGTTCGATCTCTTGAAAGAGTTCTGGCCACGCGCCGAGCGAAATGAAACGCTCGGTAGCGTCGTGTTGCTGGCGATCGCGATCACCCGACTGCCAGCGGCGACGGACTTCCTGATCGAGTTGCTGACCCAAGATGAAGAGAGCGCCTTCGAAGCGTTGACGGCGCTCGCGATCCATCGCCAGAACCCCGCGATCCGCGTGCGCGTCGCCGCGGTCGTTGACAAGAAACCGGCACTGCGGAAGTCGTTCGAACGCGAGTTTCGGAGCGGCGCGACGAATTAGTTTGGGCCGTGACCGTTGAAACTCGACCCCCGTCTCATCTGCTCGCGCAATCTGGCGAGTTCGGCCTCCGCCGCGAGGCGGGCTTGACGCTCCGATTCGGCTCTTCGAGCGCTTTCCTCGGCGCGTTGTTCCGCCGCTTCAGCTCGTTGCGTGGATTCGACGTAGCGATCCAGGAGTTTGCCCTCGAACCAAAATCGCACGAAGCCGTCGAGGACGGCCATCTCCAAGCTGAGGCTCCGAATTGGCAACCGCCCATGACGGTTTGGCCGGACCGACGCATAGCGGCCATCATCGAGCCGGTACAAGTCCAGGCTCAAATCACTGGGGTCGAAAATCAGATAGTACGGGATCTTTAGTTCGCGCTCGTACTTTCGAAACGAAGCCACGTAGTCCTTCGTTGGGTCGGTCGCCGATACGTATTCGAGCACCCAAAACGGAACGGGATGGATGAGTGTCGTATAGCTCAGCTTGGCCCCGATCGGCTCGGTTGAAAGGACGACCATATTGTCGGGCACGACCCGGCCGATTGCCTTCTTGCGCGGAATCGGGTACTGAATCAGCAAATCCATGAAGACATGAACATCGGTACGACTGGAAGCAACCGCTTGAAGGCTGTCGTGAGCAATGACGCGTTGCTCGGCATGGATGGTCGATTCCATGAAGTGCTCCAGCGGCAAGCTGCGCATGTACTCCGCCGCCATGGCTTCGTACCGCTCAGCAATCTCGTCGCGGGGTAACGTGCTGGTCATTGGAATCGCCCTCAATCCACTCGGCCATTCTATCGCGAACGGCGGTCAAAACTTCACCCAGTCCAGCGCCAGCGCGAACCGCAATCGGTCCAGGTATTCGTCGCGGGAAATCTCGTAGGCGCCGAGGCTTTCCGTGTGTTCGGTCAGCATTTGCGTGTCGACCAACTCGAAGCCGCGTTCCTTCAATCGCTCGAACAACCCAACCAGGGCGGCCTTCGAGGCATCCGAGCGACGGAAGAACATCGATTCGGCCGCGAACAGTGCTCCGAGTGCGACGCCGTACACCCCGCCGACCAGTTCGCCGTTCGACCAGGCCTCGGTGCTATGCGCGTAGCCGAGTCGGTGCATCTCCTCGTAGGCGTCGAGCATGTCGGGCGTGATCCAGGTGCCCTCGACGCGATCGGAGCACGCCCGCATGACGGATCCGAACGCGGTGTTGTGCGTGATCTGGAACGTGCCGGCCCGCAGGGTGCGGGCGAGTCGGCGCGAGACGTGGAGTCCATCGATATCGAAGACGGCGCGGGGGTCCGGCGACCACCAGAGGACTGGGTCGCCTTCGCTGAACCAGGGGAAGACGCCTTCGGAATAGGCCCGCAAGAGGTTGGGTGGGTCGAGGAGCCCGCCGACGCCGACCATGCCGTTTTCATCGGCGAAGGCCGGCGGGATCCAAGGCACGTCGCTGGGGCGGTCGTGTGGCTTCACGGCCGGGCGTCTCCGACGCCGGGGCCAGTCCTATTCCTTGGACTTGTCCTTCGGCTTGGTCTTGGACTTGGGGTCTTCCTTTTTCGCCCCGGGGCCAGTCCCTTCTTTATAACCGCGCTCCTTGGAGTTCGTGGTCAGAATTATCGCCCCGTCCTTCTGATCGCCGACTTTCGTCGAATTCACGTACCAGCCCCACGACTTGTCCTCGCAGATCTTGTTCAGCACCTCTTCGAGCGTCATGTCCCCTTTGAACGGGCCGAACGACGAAGTCAAGGTGATGCCGTCGCCGGGGTTCGGGATGATCTTGAGCGTCAAGTTGGTGCTTTCCTTGACGGCGGCGGGCAGGTCCTCGAAGATCAGCGGGCGAAGCATCTTCTTGTCGAGGTCGAGCGTCAGCTTCGCCTTCAGCTTCTTCTCACGCGTGGCCTTGGCTCCGGCGGTATCGGGAGTGTCGGCCGCGGAACTCGGGACGGAAAGGAACACGCACCCAGCCACGAACAGGCCAAGGCCAACGAGAAGTCGCTTCACGAGAAGTCTCCGGGAGGGGCTCAAACGGAATTATTCACCACAACGGGGCGATCGGCACGCCATTGTCCAAAGTTTGTAGGTAGTGTCGTCCGTCAATTAGACCCGGCCGGCGCGGAAGAGTTCCCTATCGACCGGTCGCGAACGAATGCATCCCCCTACAATACTTTAAAACGCCTGCGCTCGAACCCCGGATCCCCGCGTACCCATGAGTTCTCTCCAAGACCGCATCGCTCAGTTCCGCAAGATGGCGTCGGACGACCCGGACAACGAACTCGGGCACTTCCGGCTCGGCCAACTGCTCACCGAGTCCGGCGATCACCAGGCGGCCGTCGCGTCGTTCGAGCGCACGCTGGAACTGAGCCCCGGCTTCTCCAAGGTCTTCCAATTACTTGGAAGTTCGTTGCTGAAGCTCGACAAGAAGGCCGAGGCGATCGACGTCTGGACGCGCGGGTACAAGGTGGCCGACGAACGCGGCGACAAGATGCCGCGCGACGAGATGACCCGCCTGCTCCGTGAGAACGGCGGCCCGGTCCCCGAACCAATGCGAGCGGTGATCACCGACGAGTCCGAGTCCGGGTTCCGCTGCACCCGGCCGGGTTGCTTGGCTGGCAAGCGGGCCAAACAACTGACCGCCCCCCCGATCCCGGACGAACTGCACACGCGAATTTACAACGAAATCTGCGCCGATTGCTGGAACGAGTGGTTCAAGAACTACAGCGTGAAGGTGATCAACGAACTGCGGCTCGACCTGAGTTCGGAGTTTGGCCAGGAAGAATACGACAAGCACATGCATGAATTCCTCGGCTTCGATTACACCCCGAAGGCCTGACCATTCCTTACCTCGTCACCTATGGCCTGGGCGGGTTTCTCGGCACCTTTCAGGCCGAGGGTTCGTTCGCGCGCGGCGATCGCGTCGTCGTTCGTTCGTCGAGGGGACTCGAAGCCGGTGCGATCCTCGCCGAGGCGACGCGACCCGTCGACGCGGGTGAAATCGTGCGCTCCTGGAACGCGGACGACGATACACAAATTGCCAACGACCGAGTTCGATTGCGAAATCTGCTCGACGCGGCCCAGACGGAAGCGACTCGCCGCAACCTGCCCCTCGCGTTCCTCGATGGCGAAATCCTGCTCGACGGGCGTGAGGCCATTCTTCAAGCCGTCCACTGGGCCGAATGCGACGCGACCCCCCTCTTCGAGGAATTGTCGCGTGCGCATGGCTTGCTGGTGAAACTCGCGGACTTGACCACGGCACCGAAGCCAGTCACAGGATGCTCGACGTGTGGGGCCGAGAAATCGGGCTGCGATTCGTGCGGCACCGGGGGCGGTTGTTCGACCGGCTCCTGCTCGAAAGGCTCCGTCAAGTCGGCCGAGGAACTGACCACGTACTTCGCCGGCCTGCGCCGCCAGATGGAAGCGGACTCGGGGCGAGTGGCGCTGCACCGGGAATAGCCGAACTTTCGCATCCGGCACCGGGTCATATTCCCAATCAAGTTTTCACTTCGGCCCAGGTCCATTCAACCCAAAAAACTCTGTCGCGTCGTAGTACCTCGCCCCGATCGTCGCGGCGAACTCGGCGTCGCTCGACATGTCGCCAACCATGACCAAATGTTCGCGGGCCAGATTGTGCCGTTGCATCAGGTACGCTCCGAGGCCGGGCATCGGCTTGCGACAATAGCAACCGACCGGGAAGGCCGGGTGGGGACAGAACGCGACTTCGGCGACCGGGAGTTCCAGGAGTTCCGCCGTTCGCATGAATCCGGCGGCCGCGTCCGCCAGTGACAGTTTGCCCGACGCGACGCCACTCTGGTTCGAGACGAAGAACAACTGGTAGCCGGCCTCGACCCAGCGCTCCAGCATCGCGTGTCGACCGGGTAGAAGCGTAATGTCGTCGGGATGCCGTGGATAAATCTCGCCGCTCTTCGTGACCCGAACGGTTCCGTCCACGTCGAGCAACAGACCCTTCGCCGTGTGCGCCGGGTCAATTCGCCGAACGAACGGGATTGCGTCGACGGCCGAGAAGCCTTCGTCGAGGGCCGGCGGCTCGAAGCTCGCCTTCCAGCGATTGAGCGCGACCGGCGGGGGCAAGTTCGGGTCGGCTTTCGTGTGCAACTTCATCTCGTCCGGCCCAAGGGGTCGGCCGTAACGCTCGATCATTCGCGTCGCGACATTGAACTGAGCCTCGTTCAATGGCGTTTGCAGGTATCGGCAGCGAACGGGCACGCCGTGCATCAAGGCGGTCGCGATCACGGGGCCGCGCGAGATTCGCGTGGGGTACGTGTTGTCGAGGACAACGCGCTTCTGACCGCTTGCCAGGAGTTGAGCGAGTCGGGGCACGAGGTCGTCGAGCTTGCCGCCCAGCTGATCGCGGTTCAGGCGGGCGTAACCCTTGTCGACGTAGGCATTGACGAGGTCCGATTTGCCAGCCCCCTGAATGCCGATGAGCAAGACGACTTCCGGATCCGTTCCGGGACCGGCACCGGAAACGAGCGTCGGCACGTTGGCTGGCACCGCGGAAACGAAAGTGGTGGGAGCATTCTCGGCGGCGAAGGAATACTTCAATTCCAGGGCCGTACGGTCGCTGATGTCGAGCGTTAGGCGGGCGGCCGTCAGGCACGACTTGACGCTTTCGATTCGAGTCGCGCCGATCAGCGGGATGACGTGGGGTCCGGCGTCGAGGACGGCCGCCAAAGCCAGTTCGGCCGGCGTCACGCCCCGGCGCTCGGCGAGTGGCGCGAGCACGCGATTCTTGGCGAGCTTCTCGACCTTGGCGATGCCCCCCAGGGGGCGATACGCGAGGAACGGGATGCCACGTTCGCGTGTGAAGGCGAGCGTGCCATCGGTCGCGCTCTTGCGGGTCGTCAGGCTCAATTCGTCCTGCACAACGGCCACCGGGAAGTGGCGCTCGGCCTGACCGATCTCGGCCGGCGCGACGTTGCATAGGCCCACGTGTTCGATTTTCCCGGCGCGACGCAGTTCGCCAAGAACGGCCAACGTTTCCTCGAATGGC
>JANLUE010000619.1:0-2699 GCA_031363325.1 Gemmataceae bacterium | reverse complement strand
CCGTCGCGCCGATCGCAAAGCCGACGCCAAGCCGTTGATGCTCGTGATCCGAAGCAAGTAGGTTGAACTCGGGGCATACAATTTCGGTTGCCATTCGTGGGAGCGCACATGACGGCAACACTCCGCACACCTCTGCATATGCCCGTGAAGATTGTCTTCTATCGGGAAGACGGGCTCTGGATTGCCCACTGTTTGGAGTTTGACCTACTCGGCGACGGCGAGACTCGTGCCGCCGCGCTGGAATCCCTTTCCGAAGCGATCGCGATCCAGGTCGAACAGACCTTCGAATCGGGAAACGTTCGCAATTTGTTCCATCCCGCGCCGGCCGAGTTCTTCGAGATGTATGCACGCGGTCGCATCGTTTCCGATGCAGGCCTCCATCTCGCAATGCACATGGCCGACGGAATCGAAATCCCGACGGAAGGGTTGAGAGAATACGCGGAAGCAGACCTACTGGCTGTTTGACTCGTGAATCGCGCCATTCCACTCAAGCGACTTCGACGAATCCTTCGATCCTTTGGGGTCGCCGAAATCACTTCGCGCGGCAAAGGATCGCACACGTTATTCATTCGGGACCTACCCGATGGGCAGGTCTCGTATCCGATTCCCACCAACCGAGATCCGGTACTCGTGTGTTACGTAAAAGGCTGTCGAAGCCGACTTCAACTTACTCCCGATGACGGCGTGTCAGACGACGATTTCTACGGTGCGGCTTGAACTCGAACCGAATTACGGAATGTCGATCAGCAGCTCGCCATTGATGCCGATGTCGCTGCCGAGGCCGCCGTTCAGCGTGTCCGAGCCCGCGCCGCCGTCGAGCGAATCGTTCCCGGCCTCTCCATAAATTCGATCGTCGCCCGAGCCACCGATCAGCGTGTCGCGGCCGGCCCCGCCATACAGTGTGACGGCCCAAGTCACGGCCGACGCGTCGATGCGATTGTTCCCGCTACCGCCCGAGAGATCGGCTCCCTCGATCGAGACGAGCACATCGGCCCCGAGCCCGCTGAGCGAAGTTTCCCGAAGCACCAAGTTGACGTTGGCGGCTTCGAGCAAGAGATCGAAGTCCGCTCCGCCATCAAGGCGATCGTTCCCGGCCCCGCCGGTCAGCGTGTCGACTCCCGACTCGCCGAAGATCGAATCGTTGCCGGTGCCGCCAATCAGTAGGTCGTCGCCTTCCGCGCCTTCGAGTCGATCGTTCCCCGCCGCGCCGTCGAGCCGATCATTTCCGGGCCCGCCGAACAAGTCGTTGGCACCGCTGGTCCCGGTCAACGTGTCGTCGCCGGTTCCACCGGTAACGTCCAGGAAGCCGACCGCCTTGCCGGTTGTAGTGGCGACTTGAGTCGTGAGGTTCGCGACCACGGGAGTTGTTCGCGCGGAATAGTCGAGTCCGTTCGAGCCGGCTCCGCCGTTCAACTCGCCGGAAATCGAACCATCTTCGTCGAAGGCGAACACATCGACATCCGAGCCGCCCGTCACGGTCTCAAAGCCGATGAACTCGCGCGTGCCATTGAACGTGCCGGCGTCGAGCCCGATGATTCGCCATTGATTCGGGGTGTTCGGCCCGGTGAGGGCGTCGGACTCGGAGTGCCCGCCGATCACGCGTTCGAATTCGGCGATGCCCCCGGCCGCGCCATTCTTGACCTTGGTGGCCGCACCGGTCTGCAGGTTGACGCTCACCTTCGTGTCGACTGCGGAATAGTCGAGTGTGTCCAGCCCGCCGCCGCCGACGAGCAAGCCAATCGATCCATCGGCCTGCACGACGAACGTATCGGGGCCCGTTCCGCCGGTGAGGCGTTCGACGCCCGCGAACGATTCGCCATCGACGTTGCCGGCCGAGGGGTCGTTGATTTGCCAATTTCGAGCGGCGGCCGTCGTCGCCAGGATCGAATCGGTGCCCGCGTTGCCATTGATGGCCGCCCGACCGCCGGCCAGCGTGAAGCGATCGTCTCCCGCTTTGCCGTTGACGATCCAGCGCTCGACTTCGGGGGCGCTGATCGTGGCACCGTTCAACACGGCCGAGCCGGACCGCAGTTCGAACGCGTCGGCAACGGCGGTTCCGTTGATCGTCAGCAGGTCCGAGCCGCCATCGGCGAAGATGTGAATCGCGCCGGGTACCGTGTACGCACCGTAGCGCGTTCCATTGACGACCGCGACGTAGCGGCCGGCGGTTGGCCCGCGACTCAGGACGAACGTGTCATCGCCGGGCGTGCCACCGAGCATCAGGTCGTTGCCCTGCATCTGGGCGATGCCAACGCTCAACGCGTAAGCGGCCTCCGGTCCGGTCGAGCCATCCTTGTCGGTCGCCTTCACCTTGATCGAATACGCTCGCGCCGCCGGGAACGCGTGCGAGACGGTCGTGCCGCTCGGGCCGACAATCGATTGGTCGGCGAGCCCGTCGCCGTCCCAGTCGATGGCGAATGTGAAATTCGCCGATTGATCGACCGGCGACGGGTCGCTGGCCGTCAACGTAAACGTTCGTGGCTGCGAGCGAACGGCCTGGGCCGGGCCAGCGATCCCGGTACTCGGGGCGACATTTTCCAGGGTAAGTGCGACCGGGTTCGAGGTGATGGCTTCGCCATGCTGATCGTCGACGCGGACGCGGACGCTGTACGACCCCGGCCCATCCTTGATTCCGAGCAGATTGAGTTGTTGCCAGGTGAGCGTCGGATTCACTCCAACGGCATCACCGAAGACCAAGT
>JANLUE010000585.1:0-1576 GCA_031363325.1 Gemmataceae bacterium | reverse complement strand
TGCCGCGTCGGTCGGCGTGGTACGGGCCGAGTTGGTCCCGCTGAAATCGAACCCGGATTTCGGACCAAGCCGCTCGATCGCCGGCCGCAAATAAACTTCTTTAGTTTTTTGGGACATTTGTGGACATTTTGGGTCACCATTCGCCGCAAGTACTTTGAAAACATAAACTTGCGACTCAGCGTCTTCGATTTGACGATTAAGCGAATGTGCATCTTCATCCTCTGTGGGATTTTTTTTTCGGAAGTGCATTGGCGATCGGCAATTTTGGCCACCGCGCGCCGATTCGGCTGGCCGTTCTCACGGCAAAAGCGGTCTGAATACAGGTCATTCGGGACCCCTCGGCCCGGAAGTGCGACTGCGGCTCGACGTGATGACGAGCCAATTAGAATAGTGTACTCACGAACACGTGTCCGTGCAAGGCGGAAAAGTCGAATTCCGAGAAAATGATTGACGCGCCGAACCGGGCGGGAGTACCATCCAATCCATCCCCCCTCTTCAGATCCAAGACGTATACCCGACTCGGCCGATCGTTTCGACCGACTGGCGACGTTTTGTGTCGATGACGGACGCGGAACTGGCCAGAGCGGATGTCGCGGCCATCAACCTGGAATGCGCGGCCGGCCTTCCCGAAAGTCGCGATCTCGACAAATCATCGTGCCTGAAGCGGCTTGAATCGTGGACGAAAACGGTTCGCCGTTGGACGGCCGCAGCACTGCCCGAGTTTTTCGAACCGAACCGCGGACAGTACCGCAACTCCGAAGCATTCTTCCAAACTGTCGCTCTCGTGACCTGCCTGCAACGGCATTGCGGATTGCGCTTCGATCCGTCCAAGGTCGGCCTCGGACCGGAAGCCCCGTATGCCTTCGACGAAATGTTCGTCCATGGCGTCCTGCAAGGCCGTCCCGGCACGTGTGCGACCCTACCGGTGGTCTTCGCGTCCGTTGGTCGAAAACTGGGGTATCCGATCCGACTGGCCCGGGCGAAGCGGCATCTGTACTGCCGTTGGGACGATCCTCGCAACAGGGAGACCTTCAACATCGAGGGCTCGGGCGACGGCTTCGAGTCGTTCCCCGACGACCACTACCGACGCTGGCCTGAACCGCTTCGCGATGACGCGGAAGAACGAAACTTCGCCTACATCCGATCGCTGCAGCCACGCGAGGAAGTTGCGATGTTCGTTGGCGTTCGCGCCTTCGCACATCACGATGCGCGCCGATACCAACGAGCGTTCGAGACCTTTGAAGTGGCACGCTGGCACCCGACGACTGGACCTATTCCGTTTGTCTGGCGACTTCACTTCGGGACTGGGAACGCGACATCCAAACCAGGCGTCCGCCCCGGTTTCCGCCCGTCAAAGTCCGACTCCGAACCGACCGCCGACAGTTTCCCCGAATTCCATTGGAGTTCGAGCAAAAATACTGCGCCCTCCAGTGCATCGAAGAATCTCTCCAGGACCTCGCCGCAACGCGGAATTGGTGGCAACCACTCCGCGAAGGCCGCGAGCCCTTGGCCGAATTGCCCGAAAGCATCACGGCGGATTACACGAATTTCACCCCCTGAGCGGAGACTCACCATG
>JANLUE010000554.1:0-2234 GCA_031363325.1 Gemmataceae bacterium | reverse complement strand
GAGGCCGTCCTTGCCGCCGTCGCGGGCGGGGCGGAATTCCAGGCCCGGTCGGCGGTCGCGGATGACGCCCTCGGGGGTCTTGCGGCCCTTGGCCCGAATCTCCGTCACGGACCATTCGCCAAGCAACTTGTCCGCATCGTTGCGTGCGAGGCTCACCGGCACCGCCGGTACTTCGGCGGGAAGCGCGACACGTGGCGGGGGTAGAACCGCGATGGCCGGTTCCTTGGGCGCGAGTTCGCCGGCGGGCTTGAAGTTCTCGGCGCGCCAATAATCCTGCGTCTTTCGAACCGTCACGTCGAACTGTTCGACTTCGCGCTTGATGCGATCGGCCGTGAGGCCCTTGTTGTCGATCGACTTGTACAGGTGAACGCGGCGGTCGGCCGGATCGAACGCGAAGTGGGCCGGGCCGATCTTTTCGTTCGCCTCGAGCAAACGCTTCCAGGCCTGGGCGGGGATGCGGTCCGGTTCGTCAATGGGGGCGAACTTGCTTTCGAGCCAGACACGCTGGCCATCGGTGCTGAGCGAGAGCATCACGTGGACCGGCCAACGGTCGCGTTCGGTTGTCACCTGGAAAACGTCGGGAGAAAGGGCTTTGGGGTCGTGGCCGATGTCGCGCAGGAATTTGCCGAGGACTTCGGTCCCGATGGCGGCCGTCGGTATGGGTCGGACGAACGGTTCCTGAGCGCTCGCGAGCCCGGCCGTCAGGACCGAAACCACCGTGGCGAAACGACATACGAATCGACCCATGACCGTCCTCCGACAACGTTCCGGGCGTGAAATCGCTCCCGGATCGGGTCGCACCATACCCGTTTGCAATTTTTTCGCAAGTCCGACAATCCTGCGCGTCCTTCCCATATCAGCCGTCCTCCGCCCCCGTTCGTCTTGTCCCGTCACTAGGCGGCGCGGTAATGTGGGTAGTCTCGCAAGTTACTCCTCGGGGTCATCGCACATGCGCGCGTCCCGTTTCTTGGGCCTGTTCCTGACGGCCCTTCTCGTTTTGGTCACGGCCGTCTCGGCCCAACAGCCCGGCCAGATCCCGGGCGTCAAAACCGCCCCCCAGGTCAAGCCACCGGCCGGAGGCGGGGCCGACCCCGGCAACTGGCCGAAGTTGATTCACGGCAAGACGCTGGCCAATACGGTCGCGGACATGCGTTCGGCCGGCGACGCGGCCCTGCGCGAGGCGGCTGTCCGCTCGCTGCCGTTGTTTGGCCCGTCGGCTCGCGAAGTCGGGGCCGCCAACCTCATGCATGCCATGAAGCAGGACCTCGATGTCAACGTTCGGGTCGCGGCCGTCGATGTGACCCCGGCGATCGCAATGGCCAATGGCTATCTCGGCACGCCCGACAAGATTTACGAGGACGGGCTCAACGCGCTGGTCACGGCGATGGACTCCGAGTTCTACCCGATCCGCTACGAGGCCGTTCAGTCGGTACTCGGCTTCGGGCAGTACGCGCGGGTCGCTCAACCGAAGATCATTCCCCGCCTCATCCAACAAACCAAGACGACCAATTCCTGGCAGCTCCGCCGGGTGGCCATCGCTTCAATCGCGGTGATCGGTCAACCGATCGATGTCGGCGATCCGATGGCGAAGCCCGACCCGGACCCGGCGGCCGTGAGCGCCGTTCTCGAATTGCTCAAGAACGACCAGTGTGCGGCCGTCCGCCGCGAGGCCGCCAGCGCCTTGCTCGTGCTCGGGCCGGTCTCGGCGGGCCAGGTGAAAACTTGGCGCACCGACCTCGAAGCGGTCATCAAGAAGGAAAAGGACAAGAGTGTGTCGCTTTGGTCCCGGACAACGCTCGTGCGCAACGACCCGGCCGGCCCGAAGGCGAACGAAGCGCATCTCGCGGCCATCGCCGACGTGTTGACGATCCCCGAAGTGGCCGGCCGACTCGAGGCGTGTCAGGCGTTCGCGTACCTGGCGGAAGACGGCGTCGGCAAGCTCCGCGAACTGCTCACGACGATTCAGAACGATAAGGAGCCGATCGTCCAAGCCGCCGCCATGCAAGCGGCCGCGACCATGAAATCGCAGGCGGCCGCGATCGTGCCGATCCTGACCACGGTGCTCAACAGTTCGACGAACACGGACGTGCGAAAGGTCGCGGAAAACGCGATCATGGAAGTGAACAAGAAACCGGTTGCGGCGATGCCGAGGAAGAATTGACGCGGGAGATTCGACGCGAACGCATCGCTCGACTTCCGCGCGCTAACTGGGGTTTGGCCATCAAGAGTCCAAG
>JANLUE010000506.1:0-3845 GCA_031363325.1 Gemmataceae bacterium | reverse complement strand
GGGCTGCGCGACGTTTTTTGGCCCGGTCAGGGCCGCTGGTATCGCCGCGTCACCCGCGCCCAATGGCTCTCACCTCAACCGAGCCTCGCCTGACCCCAAACCGACCTTGCTCACGACCGCCCTTTTGTCGGAGGCGTCCAGGTTCAACTCAATCCGAATTGGTGTTCCGGCTTGCTGGGCGGCGATCCGTCGGCGACCTTGCCAGCCCTTCGCCGCGCGAGTTCCGCGTTGATCGTCTTTGGGTCATCGCGCGAACGCCTCGTCCATGGATCTCCGCTTTGATTTCCTCGGCGACCCGCTACGGCAAAGGGTCAATTTGGCAAGGAAAAGCGCATTTGGCGAGAAATCCGATAATCTCGGTCGGATTTCATTTGCGGTCGGGCCATAACCGACACTAAGCTTACCCAGATTTCGCACCCGGCACACTCAATGCCGGACGGGTAAAATACAGTAGCCGCCAGCGCGTTGGCGGCTTCGCTCCGACGGTACGAAGCCGGCCCCATGAAATTACAATCCGTCGTCTTGCCGCAGTTCCACCAAGTCCTGACCCAGGGCCGGTGGTTCACTCCGTCCGTGATCGTTCTGTTCCTCGGCCTCGAAATGTTCGGCCGACAGGCGACCACGGACGTTCACGATATGGTCGGGGTCATCGTCCTCTTACTGATCCTGGCCGGCATCGCGGTTCGGCATCGGGCGAACCCGATCCCCTGGGTGAAGAAACTCGGTGCCGGCGTCTGGGCCGTCGCTCGACTCGGCGACCGGCTCAAGGTCGATATCGGTCCCGACCTGCGGGGCACGCCGTTCATCCGTCGCGGACTGCCGCTCGCGGTTCACCTCGTGTTCGCGTTGTTGACGGTCTGGGTCGTGGTCGCGGCACTCATCGGGTATGCGTCGGCGGACGGTTGGCGGCCGTACGTCGTTCTGGTCACTTACACCGGCTACCTGGCGACGATGTGCCTGCTTTGGGGATTGCTGTTCGTCGCACTCCTCGGCGGCGTGTATTTCCCAATCATGCTTCTCACACGCTTGGCCGGCGGGCGGAAGCCGGGGGCCAAGGGATTTTCGCGCGGGCAACTCTGGTTCCTCGGCAGCTACTTCGCGGTGACCGCGACGGCGGCCTGGGCGCTGCCCCTATGGCCGATGCTCGCCTTCGCCTGGGCCTTTTGGTTCGCCGTGACGCTGTTGAACATCCTCCCCGATCGGCCCGGCCAGTTGCAGCTCATTTGGCGGAACCCAAAATCGCGGCGCGTGCGGTCCATCCCAATGCGGCGACTCCTTTGGGCCGTGGTGACCGCCTCGGTCCTCTTGCTCACGGCCCTGATCCTCACGGCGGCCGGCGGTCGCGTGTTCGAGTACCCCGAAGAATTGACCAAGATGCCGCTGACTTCGGGGCTGGGCAATTTGCTCGGTTGGTTCCTGCCCGGCCTACTCCTGTCGGCGGCGATCTTCGTCTATCTCGCCTGGCGGAACGACCCGGCGCAACCGGGGACGCCGTGCTTGAATGTCACCGACGTGCCCGAGGAGATTCGCAAACCGATCGCGACTCTGGTCCGCGAACGCGGCTGGAACGTGACGTTCGGCGAAGCCGGCGCGAACGACGTGCGGGTTCGACTCGTGGCGCCCAACCAGTCGACCGCCACCGAGTTCGACCCGGACTGGCCACTCGCCGTGTGCGTTGACGACTTGGCCGGGCCGATGGTGTACTCGCGGCTGGAGCGACGCGACGAGATTCAACTGCGGCGACACTTGCTGCGCGGGATCGATCGGCTGTTCCGCGAAGCGAAGAGTCGGCCGAAGCGGGGTGGGTGCGGCTATTGGCTCGCGCCGCACCTGTGGTTCGTCGCCGGGCTGGCCCGCGACGAAGTGGCCCGCGGCGACGAGGAGCCGACGTTCCTGACCGAAGTCGTCGGCCCGCCGTTCGCCGAAGTCTTCACGCTCCCCGTCCGCCGCTACGCCCATCAAATGTTGAAGGCCCTTCAGGTCGACCTGATCTTCGTCGAGGACGGCGTTGGCTATCGACGTTTGTCGCGCGTGCTTCGCGTGTTGTTCGAGGTGTACGACAAGGGAGCGGGTCGCAAGCGCGGCGAGGACATCCATTTCCGTGGGCTAACCAAGGTCCGCGTGATGTTCCACGAATTCGACGTGGACGAACCGTTCCGATCGGGCATCTACCCGGAACCCAAATTCGCGCCGCTGGGACGGCTCCGCGTGCTCCACGTGTTCCGCGATCGCGGCGAAGAAGAGGAACTCGTCGAACCGCCATTCCAGTCGGACGAGACGCCCGCACCCTATCTCGTTGGCGTGTAGCCGTACCATAACGGCATGCGGTCCACGATCACATGCTCGGCCTGCGGCACGGTCCTCGGCGTCCCGAAGTCCGGGATGCCGACCGAAGGCATCATCTGCAACTGGTGTGGGGCCGTTTCTCGGGACGAAGCGAAGCCCGCCACCAGCGAAGCGCCGCCGCCGATCCCAGTCGCCGCCGACCCCAAAGGGCCGGCCCTCGCCAAGCCCGAATTGCACAAATGGGCGGATGACGAAGACGATGACGGCCAGGCCTATCGACTGCCGCAAGAGGAGATCAAAACTCGCAAATGCGAAGCGTGCGGCAAGGAAGTGGACATCAAGGCGGTCGTCTGCGTTCATTGCGGTTACGACGCCCGGACCAAGGAAAAGGCCGAGCGAACGTTCGCGCCGATCGACAAGGAATGGGAATCGGGCTGGCCGTTCCCGCGCCGGATCGCCGCGTTCCTCGGACTGCAAGGACTCAACGTCCTGTGCGCGATCCTGGTCGTCGTACTCGAAGGGTCCGGGGCCGTTTCGATTTGCACGTTCGTGACGGCCGTCGTCCTGCAAGCGTTCCTGCTCGGCACCTACGATCGCGTGCGCATTCGCCGCAACAAGAAGGGCCAAACCGAAGTCGTTTTGACCTGGCGGGTCGCGTTCATTCCGCTCGCCCCCAAGAAGATCAACTGGCGCGAACACGAAGGCGTCGCGTTCGGGCACTACGATCCGACCGGCATCGTCGATTGGTGGATCTTCCTCGTGCTGCTACCAATGCTAATTCTCCCGGCGATTCTGTGGTGGTGGTTCGTCATTCGCTCGGAGCGGTACTTCGCCGCCCTGACCCGCGACCAGGGGTATCCCGAAACCTATCTGTATCGCGGCATGAACGAAGCGCAGGCCAAGGAAATCTCCCAGATCGCCACGGACGCCACGACGTTGCCGTTGACGACACCGCTCAAACACTGAGGTCGACGGAGCGTGTCGCGGACTCGCTCGGCTAGCACCATGCGGCTAACGAAACTGAAAAACAGTTGGATTCACACATGCGCATCCTGGTCACCGGCGGGGCCGGCTATATCGGCAGTCACACGATCCGCGAACTTGCCGTGCGCGGGCACGAGGTCTGGATTTACGATAGCCTCGTCTACGGGCATCGCGCCGCGGTGCCGGCCGATCGGCTCATCGTCGGCGACCTCAAGGACGCCGACTTTCTCGACCACGCCTTGCTCATCAATCGCATCGACGCGGTCATTCACTTCGCGGCGTTCGCTTATGTGGGCGAGTCGGTCACCGATCCGGGCAAGTACTACCAGAACAATGTCGCCAATACGTTGACGCTCTTCGAACGCATGCGGCGACACAACATTAACCGCCTCGTGTTCTCGAGCACGTGTGCGACCTACGGGACGCCGGACAAGGTGCCGATTGACGAGGACACTCCGCAACAGCCGATCAACCCGTATGGCCGCACGAAACTCGTCGTCGAGTATGCGATGCGCGACTTCGCGGCCGCCTACGGTTGGGCCTGCACGGCTCTGCGATACTTCAATGCCTCCGGT
>JANLUE010000504.1:0-2480 GCA_031363325.1 Gemmataceae bacterium | reverse complement strand
ACCACGTCGGCCGAGATCGTGACGCTCTTCGCGATCTTCACGGTCGGCTTGAGCAGGTCGGCGACGGTCAATGTCTGCAGGCCGGCCTTCTTCAAGGTGACCGTGAACGTGTGTTGGCCGTTGTCGCCGGGCACGAACGTGTAGTCGGCCGGCAGGTCGGCGAGGGCACCGGCCGTACTCGTGAATCGAACCGTGCCGTCATAGGTCGGGTCGACTTGGTTCGTTGCATCGAGCGCCGAGACCGTAACCGTCAGGGCCGTTCCAGCAACCGCCTGGGTGGCCGAAACGGTCATGCCGAACTTTGACGCCTTATAAACCGTAAAGGCCGAGGACGCGGAACTCGTTCCCGTGCCCGACTTGGCGATCAGGGTGTAACCGACACCCGCCTTGGTCACGTTCAAGGCCGCGAACGTGGCGACGCCATTCGCGTTTGTTCTCGCCACCGACCCACCGAGCGCGGCTAGCGACGGATTCGCACCGAAGCTCAACGTGGTCGTTACGCCAAGTCCGACCGGGTTGCCGAACGCGTCCACAACCTGGACGGTGACCGGGGACTTGATCGGCGTCTTCGCGAAGGCGTTCGTCGGGCCGTTCACGAACGACGCGCCGGCCGCCGTCCCCGGCTTGACCACGATGCCGGGAAGCAAACCGTCCGTCAGGCCCGAGGAGGTCACCGTGAACGATTGCGGGCCGGCCGTCTTGAAGATGGGCGCGAACGTGTGCTTGCCAAAGTCGACGTCCGCGAACGTGTAGTCGGCTGGCAGGACGGCCTGGCCGTCGCTGCTCGCGAACTGGACGATGCCGACGAACCCGGTCGCGACGTTCTTGAACGGATCGCGGGCCGTGACCGTGATAGATAGCGGCGCGCCCGCGACTGGCGAGGTTAGTCCCGAGAGAATGAACTCCGAGGCCGCGGCCGGGATGACGTTGATCGACCCCGTCGCGAGCGGGAACGTCCCGGTCGTCGGCTTGGCGAACAGCTTGCGAATCCCGGCCGTTACGAGCTTCAGGTCGGAGTACGTGTGAACGCCCGCGTCCCCGGCGGTGAACGCGTAGTCCGCCGGGAGCGCGACACCCGTCCCGATGTCGTTCGTCGTTAGGCGGACCGTGCCGCGATAGGTGGGGGCCACGTTGCCGTACTGGTCAAGGGCTCGGACGGTGACGGCCGACAGGTTGCCGGCGACGATGGAGGCGAGATCCACGGCCAAATGGTTCGCAGTCGTCGCGATCACTTGGACCGAGTCCGAACCTGTCGCGGTTCCGGCCGTGACGGTGAGCGACTTGGTGCCGGCCGTGCGGAGGGTCACTGTGAACTTGTGAACGCCGTGATCGGCCGCCGTGAATCGAAACGCGGCCGGCAGAACCGCCGCGAGGTCGGAACTCGTGAACTTAACCGTTCCGGTGAAGCTCGTCGCCAATTGACCCGCGACATCTTCCGCCCGCACGACCAACTGGAACGATTGCCCGGCCGTCGCGGTATCCGGGACGATCTTAACGCGGAACTGCGTTACGGGGGCCGGGACGGAAAGAATCGAGACGGTTCCCGAGTTCGTGTTCGCCACCGCCAGGTCCAACTTGCCATCGCCGTTGAAGTCGGCGGCCGACACCCACTTGGGTCGATCGCCGACCGTGTACGTGGCCGGGGCACCAAACGCGCCGGCCGTCGCTCCATTGAAGATCGTAATCGTGTCCGAGAAGTTGTTCGCGGTCACGAGGTCGAGTTTGTTGTCGCCGTTCAAATCGAACACGCCAACGCCGATCGGCAGCGTATCGGTAACGAGTTCGCGCTTCTTGGCGAACGCGCCGTTGGTCCCGTTCTGGAAGATCGTCAGGCCGGCCGTGTCGTCCGAACCAAAGAACGTCGTCACCGCCAGGTCGGGCTTGCCGTCGCCGTTGAAGTCCCCGACGCCGACTGATGTGGGGCCGACGCGCGTTTCATAGGTTGTCGGAGTTCCGAACACTCCGGTGCCTGTCCCGAACAAAACGCTGAACTCGTCGCTGCCGTTGTGTACGACGGCCAGATCTTTCTTGCCATCCGCGTTGAAATCGCCCGACGCAAGGTGATCGACGGATCCGCCGGCCGCGACAGAAGTATCAGTCGCAAACGTTCCGTTGCCATTCCCGAGCATGATGCTCGCGCCGCTCGCGGTCCCAAGCGCCAGGTCGAGTTTGGCGTCGCCGTTGAAGTCGTCGGCAATGATCCAGTTCGGCCAGGCCGCCGTAGTGTAGTTGACCTTCGGGCCGAACGTGCCATCGCCGAGCCCGGGCAGATAGGCCACGCCGGTCTGGAACGCAACCGCCAGATCGAGCTTGCCATCGCCGTTGAAGTCACGGGCGACGAGCGCCATCGGCGCGCCAATCGACACGGAGTTTAACGGCGTGGCGAACGTGCCGTTCCCGTTGCCGAGCAGAATCGAAACTCCGGAGTAGGCTCCGATGACCGGTACTGCGAGGTCGATCTTGCCGTCGCCGTTGAAGTC
>JANLUE010000496.1:0-6008 GCA_031363325.1 Gemmataceae bacterium | reverse complement strand
CGACTGGGCGGTGCCGTTGGTCGTCTGGCTGTCGAAGTTGCCGAGCGCGTCGAAGTCCCAGGCTTGCGAGCGCGTGGCGGCCCCGGTCAGACCGGTCTTCGTTCCATTGAGCGTGCCGCGCTGCATTGAAGTAATCTGGTTCAAATTGTCGTACGCGTAGAGTTCACTGTCGGTGGAACTGAGCGCATTTTCCTTGTACAAGCGGTTCGAGTCGCGGTCATAGCCGTAATAGAAGCGGTCTTTGGCCGTCGGCGTGCTCGTCGTCCAGCGCTGGTCGATCACGCGGCCCGCGAAGTCAAGGCCGATGTACTTGTCTCCGGCTGCCCCGTCCGATTCGCCGGTCTGCTTGATGTACGTCAGGTCCACGCCCGACTGGGCGTGGCCGCGCTGCACGACCGTGCCGAGCCCCAAGTATTCGTAGCTCTCCAGCGTCGTGCCGCCGTCTGTGATCGAAGTCAGGCGTGAGATGTTGTCGCCGAGGCCCGTCGCGTAGTTGTAGGTCAGTGCCCGCCCATTCGGATACGTGAGCGTGGTCAAGCGACTCTGGTTGGTCGAGCCCGACGGCGCGAACGAATAGGCGTACTGGACGTTCGGCGTCGAACCGGTGTTGACCGCCCCGGAGACCGCCTGGTACTCCTTGGTCATTTGCCCGAGCCCGTTGAATTCGCGTTGCATCTGGTTCACGACATTGCCCGCCGACGAGGCGTCGTAGGTGGTGATCCGGTAGGCGTTTCCCTGCCCGTCGTATTCAATCTCCACGCGCCGGACCGTCCCGTCAACCCCACTTCCGAGCGTTGTGATCGCATCGACCGTGAGCCGGCCCAGCACGTCGAATGTGTACGTATGCACGGACCCGTTGCGGTCCGTCTTCGTCAGCACCTGGCCGAGTTGGTTGTAGTGAAGGCATCCTTCTCCGATAAACTCGCTGCCCCGTCGACCTGGCTGAGCGCGTTGTCTGAAGTCACGACGTTGACGTCCGAATATCCTGTGTCGCCGCCACCACCTCTTGGGTCAGCGCGCTGGCAGAGTTTCGTTCTTGCCCTTCTCGGCAGCGGCGGAGTTCCGCCGCCACGCCTTGGGTCAGCCGCAGGCATCGGGCACATAACGACGAGTCGAGTGGGCCGTGTCCGGTTATAACAACCGCAACTCTCCCGGAGGCGCGTCCGTGCCGTTCGCCTTGATTTTGCAATCCGCGACCGTCGACTGGCTCGATGTGACGCTGTTGCTGGTCGCCTATGTCGGCCTGTCGGTCTTCTTTCCGGGCCTCGTGCTGCGGCCATTGTTCTGGATCGTCACGCACTCGATCTATCGCATCCGCGCCTACGACCGGGCCAACGTCCCCGCCACTGGGCCGGTGCTTCTGCTCAGCAATCACGTCACGTACATCGATTGGCTCTTGCTCTGGGCGGTCGCGCCGCGGAAGGTCCGCTTCGTCGCCTGGGCCGGTTGGAACAAGAACCGCCTGTTCCGTTGGTTTCTGAGGACGACGAATTCGATCCTGATCGATGGCGAAGGCGGGCCGAAGCAGCTCGTGCGCTCGCTCAAACAGATCACGGCCGCCCTGGACGCGGGCGAATGCGTGTGCCTGTTCCCTGAGGGTGCCTTGTCGCGTGGGGGCGGCAACATGCTCCCGTTCCGCCGTGGCTTCGAGCGCATCCTGAAAGAGGCGAAACAACCCGTGCCCGTTGTGCCGGTATGTCTCAGCCAACTCTGGGGAAGCATCTTCAGCTATGCGGGCGGCAAGGTCGTCTGGAAGTGGCCGGAACGGATTCCCTATCGCGTCGGGATCATGTTCGGCAAGGCGCATCCGCCCACGGTGACCGCCCCGCAGGTTCGACTGGTCATTCAGGAACTGTCGGCGGACCTATTCATTCGCGAGAGCGATCATTTGCGCCCGGTCCATCGGCAATTTCTGCGAACGGCCGCCCGCTACTCCAAGATGTTCCGCAACGCCTGGGTCGATGTCTCGACGGGCAAGCCGCGCGAGTTGAACTACCTCAAGGCCCTGGTCGGTTCGATCTGCATGGCCCGTTGGCTGAAGTCGCGGATCGGGACCGAGCAAAACGTCGGCCTGTGGTTGCCGACCGGTGTTGGCTCGGCGCTCGGAAACATCGCGCTCAATTTCCTCGGCCGGACCACGGTGAACCTGAACTACACGATGGGGGCCGAAGCGAATCGATCGGCCGTGCGGCAGACCGGCCTGAAGACCGTCATCACGGCGAAGCGATTCACCGATCGCATGCCGCTCGAACTCGAGGGCGTCAACGTCATCCATCTCGAAGACGCGCTGCGGGGCATCACGAAGTGGCAACGGATTCGAGCGTTGCTCGAAGCGTTCCTGCTGCCAGGCTGGTTCCTCGAGTACGTCGTGCTTGGCCTCGGTCGCCAAAAACTCGACGACATTGCGACGATCATCTTCTCGAGTGGTAGTACCGGCGAGCCGAAAGGCGTGCCGCTCACGTACCGCAACGTGTCCAGCAACACGGCCTCCGGCATCGATCATTTGTCGCTCGTGCCGAAGGATCGGCTGATGGCCGTCCTGCCATTCTTCCACAGTTTCGGCTACACGGGCACGCTTTGGTTGCCGCTGCAGATCGGCGGGTCGGCCGTGTTTTACCCGGATCCACGGCAAGCGAAGGAAGTCGGCGAGTTGTGTCGCACGCAGAAATGCACCGGGCTCCTGGCGACCGCCACGTTCCTGCGGTTCTATCTGCGTCGCTGCGACAAGGACGACTTCCGCACGTTGCGACTCATCGTCTGCGGTGCCGAGAAACTACCCCCGGCCCTCGCTCGCGAGTTCGAAGCGAAGTTCGGCATCCTGCCGATGGAGGGGTACGGCTGCACGGAACTCTCGCCGATCGTCGCGATTAATGTGGCGGACGTGGACATTCGCGGCATCAAGCAAATTCGCAACAAGGTCGGCACGGTCGGCCATCCGGCCCCGGGCATCGCCGTGCGCTCCGTCGATCCCGAGACCGATGCGGTCTTGTTGCCCGGTGCCGAAGGCATGCTTCAGGTGAAGGGGGCCAACCTGATGCCGGGCTACCTCGGTCGGCCCGATCTTACGGCCAAGGTCATTCGCGACGGCTGGTACACGACCGGCGACATGGGCAAGATCGATGAGGACGGCTTCGTGATCATCACGGGCCGACTGTCGCGGTTCGCGAAGATCGCCGGCGAAATGATCCCCCTGGAGAAGCTCGAAGAGGACATGCACGCCGTGCTGGGCACGAACGATCGAGTGGTCGCCGTGGCCGCGATCCCGGACGATCGCCGCGGCGAACGGCTGATCGTGTTGCACATCCCCGGGCTCGCGCTCGCGCCGCGCGATCTGGGCAAGCAACTCGGCGAGCGCGGCATCCCGAACCTGTGGATCCCCGGCGACCGCGACTACTTCGAGGTCAAGGAACTACCGTTACTCGGGACCGGCAAGCTCGACCTGAAGCGCGTCAAGGATATGGCCATTGAAGTGACCTCGAAGGTGGCCGCACTGCCGCCGAACTGAACGCAGAAAAATGGTGGCAGAAAGATCGTCTCCGAAAATTTCGCGTTCGCGTGTCGGCGGATGTCTTTCCGGTTCGCGTTCGCGGCAATTCATCTTGGGCATTTTTCTTCCGGCTGCCGCTGCCGCCGAACCGGACACGCAGAAAAATGGTGGCAGAAAGATCGTCTCATCTCGACGAAATCCTTTCAGTTCGCGTTCGCGGCGATTCATCTTGGCCAATTTTTTTGCCATCATTTTTCTGCATTCAGTTCGGCGGCAACGGCAGCCAGCAGAAAGATTGGCCAAGATGAATTGCCGCGAACGCGAACGGAAAGGATTTTCGTCGAGATGAGACGACTTTTCTGCCCCCGTCTTTCTGCGTTCAGAAATGTTCGTCCGTCCGCGTTCCCGCGTCACGTCCGCACGTCCGAGAGCGCTTCCGAGATCGTGTAGTGACCGGAGCCCATTTCCAGGATCGTGTCGAAGGCGATGTCCGGGAAGGGATCGACGGCGAGGCGGGCGTCGACGCGGAATTTGACGGACTGCCGTGCCAGGTCGTCTTCCGGGTTCAAGAGCACCACGTTGACATCCTGGAGGCGGTTTTCGTAACGTTCGATGACCACGCGGATCGCTTCCGCGATTTCGTGGCGCGAGGCCGTGGCGGTCGCATCGGCGGAATTGATGTCGGGGAGCCCGTAGGCGACGATTGAAGTTTGCACTTCGTCGAGGTGGATCGGAATGATGCCGGCCGTTCGCCGCGTGTTGAGCAAGTCTTCGAGGTCGCGCAGGACCGCTTTGAACATCCGGTCGGCCGAATAGCCGGTCATGATCGCGTTCCCGGCCGACTCGGGGTCGATCAGGCGATCGAGAATCGAGGGCGTCAGGCCGGGAGAATGAAGCGGCGGCGGCATGAAGGCAGCTTAGCGATTTCGATGTTCACGGCTCGCCGACCTCAAGCTCCATGCGGAAGCCGGACTCGTACCGGTCCCACCATCGAACGCACCACGGGCCGATCGGTATGACTCGCACCGCGTGTGCAATGTCTCCGCGTACAGTCCACTCGGCGACGACGTTTTGGAACCCCTCTTCCGAATCGCAGTAGAAGTGCACTTCGCGGAAGCGTGGCTTCGTCACGTCGAGTTCATCTTCCCAGTCCTGGCCGAGCCATTCGGCCATGATCTCGCGATACAGACTTGCGCCGCTAGTCCTCGGCCCCCACTTCGACCTTTCCCCGCCGCTCCGCCCATTGGTCCGCCGAGATCAGCACATCGCGGGCCTGGGCGCCGTTGTACGTTCCGACGATGCCGTCCTCGGCCATGAAGTCGATGAGCCGGGCCGAGCGGCCATAGCCGATGCCTAACGCGCGCTGAAGGAGCGAAACACTGCCGCGACCTTCTCGAACGACAATTTCGACCGCCTGATCGTACAGGGGGTCGCGCTTGCGGCCTTCGGTCGCAGTGGGCGTTGGGCCCGACGGGCCATCGGCGCTTTCGAGGTTGAGAAGTTCGTTGTCGTACTCGGGGTCGTCCACTTCGAGCTTGCTCACGACCCGCAAGATTTCCTGGTCGCTCGCGTACGACCCCTGGGCGCGAACGATGGTGCTCGTGTTCGGCTGAAGGAACAACATGTCACCCTTGCCTAACAATTTCTCGGCCCCGACTTCATCCAACACGACCCGGCTATTCGAGCGGTCGGCGACCTGGAAGCAGATGCGGGCCGGCAGGTTCGACTTGATCAGCCCGGTGATGACATCAACCGTCGGCTTCTGAGTCGCCAGGATCAGGTGAATCCCAGCCGCCCGCGACTTCTGGGCGAGGCGGATGATGTGGCTCTCGACCTCCTTCTTCATCGACATGATGAGATCGCCGACCTCGTCCACCACGATCACGATGTACGGCATCGACCGGGGCAGCTGCTGGCGGTCCTCCTCGCTCTCCGGGTTCACCCGGCGGACGATCTCCTCCCAACTCAGCTCGTTGTAGCTGGCGATGTTTCGCACCCGCGCCCGACGGAGCAGCTCGTACCGCTCCTCCATCTTGTCCACCGCCCAGGCCAGGATCGCCTCCGCCTTCTTGTCGTCGGTGACGACCGGGTGCATCAGGTGCGGCACCTTGCCGTACTCGCTCAGCTCGACCTTCGTCGGGTCGATCAGGATCATCCGGCACTCGTCCGGGGTGCGGGTGAACAGGAAGCTCAGGATGACCGCGTTCAGGCAGACCGACTTGCCGGTCCCGGTCCGGCCGGCGATCAAGAGGTGCGGCATCGTCGCCATGTCGTAGACGAGCGGCCGGCCCTCCACGTCCTTGCCGAGGAAGATCGGCAGCTTGAACTTGGCGGTCTTGGCTGCCGAGGCGTGGATGAGTTCCTTGAGGCGGACCGTCTGCCGGTGGTCGTTCGGCACCTCAATGCCGACGGTGGTCCGGCCGGGGAGCGGGGCGACGATCCGCACCGCCGACACGCCGAGGTTCAGGGCCAAGTCGTCGGCCAGCGTCGTCACCTTGTTCAGCCGCATGCCCGTGTCGAG
>JANLUE010000476.1:0-3636 GCA_031363325.1 Gemmataceae bacterium | reverse complement strand
AACTTCAATCGCACCGTCGGCAAGCTCGCCGACGCCGATCAGCAAGCGCAGGAGCGCAGCGGCGTGACGCGGCGTCGTTTCATGCAGGGCCTCGTTGCCGCCGGCGCAACGGTGCCTGTCTCCGCCGCAGCCTACTTCGGGTATCAGAGCCATGGCTTTCCGCGTGATCTAAAGCCAGTGAAAGCGGGCATCATCGGCACCGGCGACGAAGGCGGCGTCCTCGTCGGCGAGCACAACCCCAACTTCGTCAAGTTTATCGCCTACTCCGACATCCGCCCTTACAACCAGCGCCGCATCTTCACCGGCGAAGCGCCGCCCAGTCCGCGCCGCGGGTTCAACTTTCACTACGGTAACGACGCGCGCAGCCACGTTCGACTCTACGAACGCTATCAAGACTTGCTGGATAATCCCGAAATCGAAATGGTCGTCATCGCACTGCCCCTGCACCTGCACGCCGAGGTTGCCATCGAAGCGATGGAAAAGGGAAAGCACGTTCTGTGCGAAAAACTGATGGCGTGGAACATCAGCCAGTGCAAACAGATGATCCGCGTCTCCGAACGCACGGGCAAGTTGCTTTCGATCGGGCATCAACGCCATTACAGCATGCTGTACGCCCATGCCAATGAAGTCGTCAACTCGGATGTTTTGGGCGATATCAAGCACATCCGTGCATTGTGGCATCGCAATAACGTCCGTCCGAACCCCAATGCCGCCCAGCGCGAGGAGCGCCCCATGCTCGATAGCTGGTGGCCGATCATCCCGCCGGAGGATCGCGAAGCGCTCGAACGCCGTGCTCATGATGTGTATGGCTACCGCGACCTGAACGAACTCGTCCGCTGGCGCATTTACACACGGACCGGCGGCGGGCTCATGGCCGAGTTGGGCAGCCATCAACTCGACGCGGCCAGCATCTTCCTCGGCAAGTTGAAGCCCCTCTCGGTGATGGGCGTCGGCACGCGCTCGTTCTTCGGCGACGTGAAGGACCCCAAGGATCGCCGCAATCCGCGCGGCATCGACGATCAGGTGTTCGTCACGTTCGAGTTCCCCGGCAAGAACCATCCGCGTGGCGCGCACGGTGGATCGGATTCGCACGATGTGGTCGTGGTCACTTATTCGTCGATCAGCACCAATGGCTTCGAGCCGTATGGCGAATGTGTGATGGGCTCGCGTGGCACGCTGGTCGTATCACAGGAATCGGAGTTGATGCTCTACAAGGAGAAGAGCCCGACCAATCCGAAGGACGCCGGCCCGCGCTCGACGACCGTGACCGTCGGGCAGGTCGGCAACAAGCCAGCGGTTGAAGCGGCCGGCACCTGGGGACCGGGCGGCCCGCCCGCGGCCGTTGGCGTGGCCGGAAGCACCGACCCGAAAGCCGCCCCGAGTCGCGGCTACCGCGAGGAAATGGCCGACTTCGCCTATTGCGTTCGCCAGTGGGACGACAAGGTCGGTTATCAACGCGAGTCGGGCAACGGCAAGGAAGGCAAGTACATTTCGCGGCTTCCACGTTGCCACGGCGAAATCGCCATGGCCGACGCGATCCTGGCGCTCACCTCGAACCTGGCGATGGCGAGTCGTCAGAGGATCGACTTCGACCTCGACTGGTTCAAAGCGGACAGCCCGAAGACTCCGGACGCCGGCGTGACGTTCAGCGATTGATGGGAAGGTCAACCGAGCGCCCATCGACTTGAACTCAATATCACCCGGGCCAATCTCTAACCGCCATGATTGTGCCGAGCGCGTCTCACTCGCGCGGGCACTGGACCGGGTTGTCCGTGAACATGGCGTCCACTTTCAAGTCGCGCAGGAAGTTGTTCGGCCCAACGCCCGCGGCAAACTCCAATTCCTTATCCGTACCGGGTTCACGCCTTGATCAAATGCAACCGCACTAGGTTCAGCGCCAGCTTCGCCGTTCGACTTTGAATCTCGTGTCGCGAGCCGAGCCAACTAAACGTCATGACCTTCTCGCCCTCGGCATGGGCGACCGCGACGAACACGGTCCCGACCGGCGTGCCATCGTCGCCGGCCGTCGGGCCCGCGTAGCCGGTGGTCGCGACGCCGAGGTCCGTGCCGAACTTCGCCCGAGCGCCGACGGCCATCGCGGGCGACTTCCGGGCTCACGGCCGTGTGTTTCGCCAAAAGCTCCGCCGAAACGCCGAGCAGTTGCGACTTCATCTCGTTCGTGTACGTGACCAGTCCGCCGCGCAGGTACTGGCTCGCGCCCGGCACCCGGGCCAAGCGATGTGCGACCAGCCCGGCCGTGATGCTCTCGGCCGTCGCGATCGATTGATTCGACTCGGCGAGCAGTCGAATCACCACGTCGTGCAGTTCCTGATCCTCGACGCCGAACACGATCTCGCCAAGTCGTTCGCGGATCGTTCGCTCGATCGGGTCGATCTGCTCCTGAGCGGCTGCGAGGGTGTTCGCCCGCGCCAGTATCCGCAAGGAAATGACCGCGTCGCTCACGGTGATCCCGACCTCGGGCACGTGATCGCGGCGAGTGAGGTCGAGCAACTTCTCCTCGACGGCCGACTCGCCCCAGCCGAACGTGTTGATCTTCCGCTGGATGAACGCGCCCCCGCCGAGCCCGAGCGCCGAGAGCTTGGGCTTCACCTGTTTCTCGAACATCACGAACATTTCGGACGGCACGCCGGGCATCGCCGCGACGTTGGCCCGATTGACGCTCATCCAGACGCCGGGGGCCGTGCCGCGTTCGTTGAAGATCGGCTCGGCCCCACGGGGAAACAATGCCTGCACGCGATTCCGGTCGGGCATCACGCGGCCGCGCTTCGAAAACATCTCGCGGATGTATTCGAGCGACGCCGCGTCCTCGACCAACTCGACGCCCGCGACCGCGGCCAGGGCTTCGCGCGTGAGGTCGTCCTGCGTCGGCCCGAGTCCGCCCGTGCACAACACGAGGTCGGCGCGCTCCGTGGCCGTGCGAATCACCGCGATGTTGTCCTGCAGATCGTCCGCGACCGTCGTGTGATACCCGACCGGAATGCCAATCTCGGCGAGCCGTCGGCTCAGCCACTGGGCGTTCGTGTCCAGGTTCTGGCCGCTGGTCAATTCGCTACCAACGGAAATGATCTCGGCCTTCATGGTTGATTCTCGGGCGGACTTACGATTGATTTAGAGCGCCTTCATTTCGGCGTAGCGGATCATTGACCGACTCCATCACCTACGGTGAACCGGCTGCGTAAGTGCGTGACCTGCCCCGTGCCGACCCAAGACGCTGAAGCTGGCACAAGTACAAGGCACACCTGACTGTCTGGTTGTCGCCGGTCGGCCCCCGCGCATCGAATGGTACCGCGCGATCCGGTAGAATTCACTCGTAACCCACGGAACGACCACGACGCAACATGCCGGACCTCACACAACAGATTCTGACGGCCATCTCGAAGAAGTCGTATCAGCCCATGTCGGCCAAGGCACTGGCGCGGCAACTTGGGCTCGCCGACTCGTGGCGCGAATTCCGCGTCGCGCTCAAGGACTTGCTCCGCGACGGCAAGGCTCAACTCGGCAAGAACGACACGGTTCGACCCGCGCCGACCTTGCCCACGGTTCGCGGCACGTTCAAGCGCCTCGCGAAAGGGGACGGCATCGTCCGGGTCGCGGCCGACGAGGGTCGGCCGGCCA
>JANLUE010000473.1:0-2789 GCA_031363325.1 Gemmataceae bacterium | reverse complement strand
GACCATGTTCGCTTGCTCGAGATACGGCAACAAGTCGGGGGCCCAACTCCGCTGCGGGAGGGTCGTTCGCTTCGAGTGTGGGAACGCGCCGACGGCGCTTTCGAAGTTGTGAGCGGCGAGGGCGATCTGCTTCAAGTTGTTGGCGCACTTGGCCCGATTGGCCGCCTCGCGAACCTTTTGAACCGCCGGCAAAAGCAGCCCGATCAAAATCGCGATGATCGCGATCACGACCAACAGTTCAATGAGCGTGAAGGCTCGACGGATGCGATTCAAGGCCGTTCTCCTGGGTTGGAACGAACGGCGTCGCAAGCCGCGTGCCGCGCGAGAACTGCCGGGATTTTGAGCGATTCTCACGAGCTGACCGGTCAGTGGTTGAGCAAAGATTGCCCACGCCGGGATTGTTCGTGACCATGCTCGTCAACTTGATCGCAGGAGCTTCATCCGTTCTTGAACCAATCGACTCACCGCCTTGAACTGCGGATGGTCCGCGCCGCCGAGCCACTCGAACGCCGTTGTTTCGACCGTGCTCAAGGTTGCCCCCGCTCTCTCCAGGCGCCGAACTGCAATCTCGGAATCGATGGTGTAACGGGACTGGATCGCATCAACCGGGACGAATACGTTCAGGCCGGCGTCGAGCAGGTCGAGGACGGTTTGCAGTACGCAAACGTGCGCCTCCATGCCAACGACCACGATGTTCGGCCGATTCGATTGGCGTAGCTCGTCGAGCAATCCGGCCGCCCCACAGCAACTAAACTCGGTCTTCGGTGGCAGGTCGGCCGGCAGTCGTCGGGCCAGCTCGGCCGTCGTCGGCCCGAGGCCCTTGGGATATTGCTCGGTCGCCCGAACCGGCACGCCGAGCAAATTGGCGACATCGAGCAAGAAGCCGATGTCGCGAACGAGGCCCGGTGCATCCGGCATGGCCGCGAGCAGCCGATCCTGAACGTCGACGACGAGCAAGGACGAATTCAGGGGAGTGAGTCGATGGTTCATCACACGAACTTCGTCACGCCCGGCACCGGGACGGGGGCGTATTTCAACGGGCCCCAGTCGTAGCTCGGCGGGGTCAGGTCTTCCTTCGAGTTCATCGCCATGTCCCAGGTGATCTTCATGCCGGTGTAGGTCGACATGCGGCCCATGATCGACATCAATGTACTCTTCGCGCCTTCGAGGCCATTGTTGATGATCTCGCCGGACCGCAGGCCCGCGAAGAACTCGATGTGCTCCTGGTCGTACATGTCCGATCCTTCGGCTTCGTACGCCCATTTCTTGTCGCCGGCGCTGATCGTGTGGGCCATCAGTTGGGCCGAGCCCTTCGTGCCCATCACATGATCGCTTACGTCGCCGAACATTCGCGTCTCGCCGCTCTGTTGCCGACAGTGCGAGAACACCTTGGCCCCGCTCTTGAACTCGTACACGACGCTGTGATGGTCGAAGATGTTCCCCCACTTCGGGTCGGTTCGCTTCTGTCGGCCGCCGAGCCCGTAGGCCGCGATCGGGTACTCGCCCTTCAAGGCCCACACGGCTTTGTCGTGGCTATGGCAGTGTTGCTCGACGATGTGATCGCCGGAGAGCCAGTTGAAGTAGTACCAGTTGAGCATCTGGTACTCCATCGATTCGTACGGTGCCTTCGTGGGCCGATGCCAGAGTTCGCCGGTGATATAATTCACGTGGATCGCGGAGATGTCGCCGATCATGCCGTCGTGAATTCGCTTGATCGTCTCGCGCTTGGCGAAGTCCCAGCGGTAGCAATAGCCGACGAGCAGGCCGAGCTTCTTCTCCTTGGCCTTCTGAACGGTTTCGATGACGCTGCGGACGCCCGGGGCATCGACGGCGAGCGGCTTCTCGGCGAAGATGTGCTTGCCCGCCTCGACGGCCGCCTTCAAGTGCATCGGCCGAAAATGCGGGGGGGTCGTCAGCAGCACGACATCGGACGCCTCGATCACTTTCTTGTAACCGTCGAACCCCGTGAAGCACATCTCCGGCTTCACGTCGACCTTCGACCCGACCAGGGCGTTCTTCTTGAGTTGCTTGAGCGAGTCCTGGAGTCGATCCTCGAACGCGTCGGCCATGGCGACGAGCTTGACATTCGAGTCGGCGGCGAGTGCGTTCTTCGCCGCCCCGGTCCCTCGACCGCCGCAGCCGATCAGGCCAATCTTCAGCGCACTGTTCTGCCCGGCGAACAGGCTCGCCTGCGAAAGGGCCAGAGCGCTGCCGGCCAGCGCGGACGTGCCGAGGAAAGTTCGGCGCGACGTATTCGGTTCGAGATTCACGTGGGACTCCAGGGAAGCGCGGAGAGCGGTGGGTGGGAAGGATATTGTGGCCCGGGGGCCAGAAATGTCACGGGGGAAAAGGATTCCCCCGCACGACTCAAAACCGTCAATTTCTCGAATATCCGTACTACTTGCCTCCCTTGGTCGCGTCTTGCGTGAACTGTTTGAACGGGTCGAGGTAGCCGGCCGGCGGGGCATAGCGGCCGCCGCGGAGCGGATCGTTGCCCTTGCGTTCGTCGAGCTTCACGCCCTCCGGCCCACTGCGAACCGGGGACTTCGCCGTCGAGGGATCGCGATAGTCGCCCTTGTTCGCTTGCGATCGGAGTGTGTCGATTACCTTCTTCTGGTCGGCCTCCCAACGATCGAGTTGCTCCGGCGTCCAGCCGAGTTTGCGGCGGGCCTCATCGTCGGCCTTCAGTTTCTTCAAGTCTTCGAGCACGAGTTCCGCTGCCTTGAGCTTGTGCCGTGGGTCGGCCGGGTCGGGCTTGCCGCCGAGGTCCGGGAAGTTGCCCCCCAGGT
>JANLUE010000812.1:0-1901 GCA_031363325.1 Gemmataceae bacterium | reverse complement strand
GCGATGAAGGCCGCGAAGGCGGCCGGCGCGATCACCTCGTTCGACTTGAACTTCCGGGCCAAATTGTGGAGTTCGGTCGGCGGCGAGGCGAAGGCCGTCGAGACGATTCGGCGAATCGTCGCCCACGTCGATTGCCTAATTGGGAACGAGGAAGACTTGCAGAAGGGCCTGGGCGTGACGGGCCCGGAGGTCGCGAAGAAGGCCGAATCGAAGCTCGACCCCGAGATGTTCTTTGGCATGATCGACGCGACGACCAAGGCGTTCCCGCATGTGAAAATGGTCGCGACGACGTTGCGCGAAGTGCACTCGACGAACCGGCACGACTGGGGGGCCGTGCTGTGGCTCGATGGTCAGCGCTTCGTCAGCCCAACAACGCAACTCGATGTGATCGACCGCATTGGTGGGGGCGATGGCTTCGCGGCCGGCCTGATCTACGGCCTGATGAAAGGCCGACCTCCGGAGGAGGCCCTGAAGCTCGGCTGGGCCCACGGGGCACTGCTGACAACGTTCCCCGGCGATGTCACGATGGCCCGCGTCGAGGAAGTCGAAGCCTTCGCCAAGGGCGGCTCGGCTCGCGTCCAACGCTAAATTGGAGCGTTCGGAACATTGACATCATGCGTTCGACACGGCCAACCCCCGCACGTACTCGTAGTACCCATCCAGGTCGAACTTCTTCGCCGTGTTGGCCGACGACATGAAGCGGATCACGCCGAACACTCTTCGCTCCGGCCACGGGCGGTCGAATAAGCCGAACGTCCACAGGATGCCCGTGTACGAGTTGGGGTCGCGGCCATCGATCGCATACTTGTTGTTCAGGTGTTCGAGGATCAAGTACGCTTCTTCCGGAGTGGCCGTCCATTCCAAAACCTTCTTGCCCCACAACATTCGCAAGTAGTTGTGGATTCGACCCGTGGCGACGAGTTCCTTCTGAGCCGCGTTCCAGAGTTCGTCGTGCGTCTTGGCCGACTCGAACTCCGCGAGCGAATAGAGGTGCTCCCGTGCGTCCTTGGTGTGTTCGTCGAGTGACGTCAGCGCCCAGGGTGGTAGCGTCGAGGCGAGGTCGAGGTAGGCGGGCACTTTCTGACCGTCGAGCATCTTGTACTCGGCCGTGCGCGGGCCACGCGTCGCGTTCCGGCAATAGTGCCAGTGATAGCCGACGTCCCGCCACGTGAACGCCTCGTCCAGAAACGAGTTCACGTTGGGGTCCGAGTGAAAGTAGCCTTCGCGCTTGCCCCGGTTCGAGAGATTGAGATCGGCCGGGCTCCACTCGCCGGCGTGAGTCAGTACGCGTTCGGCCACTTCTTGAATCGAGAGGTGTCCGTGTCGCAGAAAGGGGCTGAGTCGGCTGGCGGCCGTGTGGTCGGGGTCGTTCGGTTCGTTGCGGCCTTCGCCGTAATTGCCGAGCTTCCTGGCGATGAATTCCGTCAACGCCTCATGCCCGGCCGGCGCTCCGCCACGCACGCCGGCCACCCGACCAACACTTTGATCGATCGGCAAGCTGGCCAGGAACGCATCGAGCTTCGTTGATGCGTTCCAGGTCTCGAACCGCGGGTCGATCTTGACGCGAATGGCCTTCGGAAACTCGGGCTCGGCGGCCGCCCGATGGTTCCAGGCGTCGGCGAATTGCTTGTGGATGCGCGGCCGCAGGTGGGCGGCCGCCGACACGCTGGGCCCCAGTAGGCCGAGCGGCACCAGGCAATTGCCATCGATCGCCGTCAACGGCACATCAATCACCTTGGCCAATTTTTGAATCTGGCCCGGCACGATGAACGCCGGATAATCGTCCGTCACGACCAGGCACGCCTGCTCGGCGAGCTTGCGGAGCAACCCCCGGGCGGGTTGGTCCGGCGTCTCGACGAAGGGCCAATACGTCACGCCGATCTTCTTCGCCGCCCGCGCGT
>JANLUE010000446.1:0-3180 GCA_031363325.1 Gemmataceae bacterium | reverse complement strand
GCCAGGTGACCGAGCACCCGGCGGAGGCCACCAAGATGGCGACGGCCGTCCGCATGAACGTCAAGGCGTGGCAAGCCCGGGCGACGAAGGCCCTCGAGATTCTCACGTCGCAGGAGCAAGTCGATTCCAAGAACCTGGCCGCGATCGGCTATTGTTTCGGCGGCTCGACGGCCTTGCAACTCGCTTACACGGGTGCGGACCTCAAGGCCGTGTGCACGTTTCACGCAGCCCTGCCAACGCCGACCGCCGACCAAGCGAAGGCCATCAAGGCGAAAATCCTCGTGTGCCACGGAGCGGACGACAAGTTCATCTCCAAGGAATCGATCGACAAGTTCACGACCGCACTTACGGGTGCCAGCGTGAAACTGGATTTCGAATCGTACCCCGGAACCGTCCATAGCTTCACCGTCCGCGAGGCGGACAGCAAAAAGATCGATGGCATGGCCTACAACGAAGCGGCCGACAAGAAGTCCTGGCAACAAATGCAGGACCTGTTCAAGGCGGCGTTTGGGAAGTAGCGGCGATCCGGGCGAACGAGATTCCGGGGCTCGCTCGACTTGAATCAAAGTCAGAAACTCAAGGTGAGAAATCGCTCGGGCGGCCGGACCTTTCGCGCGTGCCCGCCGCGCTGAACGTTCCGGTCGTTCCGGGTCGCACGGCGACTTTGCAGTCAACTCGCTCGGCACTTCCAGTCCAATCGGACTCATGAATGGCGTTGGTCGATAACGCGGAAGGCACTCATCGCCCACGCCCACCGCTCATACCGCATTCGACAGGAAGTTGTCATGCCTCGGATTTCACGCTGGAAGGCCGCCTGGGTTTGGGCGGCCTGGCTGGGGGCCGTCGGGCTCGTCGGGGCCGATTCGCCGAGACCCAAGCTCGGCGACCGCGTGATCCAAACACCGGTCGGTGCGGAATCCGCTCCGCCGCCCCTGGCCATCGAAGCACCGTCGATCCTCTCGGTCGACTCGCCGAAGGTTGCACGACCGACGAAGGTGGAAGTCCTCGTGCCCGTCCAGGCGACGGATCCGAAGAAGGACGCGGCACCTCAACCGAAACCAATCCCTCCGATCGAACCGAAGAAAGAGGCACCGAAGCCGGTCGAGCCGAAGAAGGTCGCGCCGCCGATCTATGTGCCCGCCACGCCGGGCACGCATCAGCCGGTCGACCCGAAAGCCGCCGAGCCAAAGCCAACCGAAACGGCACCGGCTAATTGCGCCACCTGCGAAAATCCCTGGGCCAAGGTGCCGACGCCCGCGATCTTCCCGCGACTCGGCCTGTTCCTCGTGCCGCCGACCGGGCCGGGGTACTATTCGTTCAAGGACTTCCTGCACGGCAACTGCCGCGAGAAACCGCCGGCCGTCCCCTATCCGCCGTTCTTCCTGCAACCGCTCGGCAATTTCGACAACGACTTCCGCTACCTGGACAAGCCGGACAACACCCAGACCGATCTGTTCGACGGCCTGAAGCGCCAACATCCGACGCCCGACACGATGCTCACGGTCGGCGGCCAACATTCGCTGCGCTTCATGAACGAAGTCGATTCGCGGCTCGGCCGCGTCGATAACTCGTACATCCTGCTGCGCAATCGCGTCTACGCCGACTTCTGGTACCGAGACTCGTTCCGAGTCTACGCCGAGTTCATTCACGCCGGCATCAACGGCAATGAACTCCCCGCCTTGCCGATCGACGAGAATCGCGGCGATCTATTGAATCTGTTCATCGACGCGAAGCTGACGGATATCGGCACTGCGCCGCTGTACTTGCGGGCCGGCCGACAGGAACTGATCTTCGGCTCGCAGCGACTCGTCTCGACGCTCGACTGGGCCAACACGCGTCGCGAGTTCGAGGGCTTCCGCGTGTTCCGGCACGGCGAGAAGTTCGACGCCGACGCGTTCTGGGTTCGCCCGGTGCCGATCAATGCCGGCAACTTCGATTCGCCGAACCGCGACCAACAGTTCTATGGAGCGTGGTTCACATACCGCCCGGAGAAGGGCCAGTTCTTCGACCTGTATTACCTCGGCCTCTCGGACGATACGATGACACCCGATCGCTATGTTCGCGGACCACGGGCCGTGCGCGGCAACCAGGAGACGCACACCTTCGGTGCCCGCGCCGCCGGCAATCGCGGCCCGATCCTCTACGACTTCGAAGGCATGTGGCAGTGCGGCACGTATTTGAACCGTGACCATCAGGCCTACGCGTACACGGCGGAGCTCGGCTACGTCTTCGAGAACGTGCCGTGCAAGCCCCAGATTTGGGGCGGCTTCGATTACGCCTCTGGGACGGCGAACCCCGGCGCGGGCGGCGATCGAACCTTCAACCAACTCTATGCGTTCGGACATTACTATCTGGGCTTCGCCGACATCGTGGGTCGACAGAACATCCAGGACCTGCACGCCCAGGTCGCGTTCTACCCACAGAACTGGATCACGGTGGTGGCGCAGTACCACAACTTCCGCTTGGCGGAGCGCCGCGACTTCCTGTACAACGCGGCCGGCCGACCGACCCGTCGCAGCGCGAACGGTGCCGCCGGTCGAGACGTCGGCGACGAAGTCGACGTGCTCCTCAACTTCCACTTGAGCCAACACCAGGACGTGGGCATCGGCTACTCGAAACTGTTCGCCGGCGACTTCGTCGGCCGAACCGGCCCGAACGTGTCGCCGGAACTGTTCTACGTGCAGTACAACTTCCGCTGGTGAGTTGAACCGGGCGGGTCGTCCCCTTGACGCCCCGCCCCACTTCGCGAGAATGGAAGCATGGGGCGGTAGCTCAGCTGGGAGAGCGCTGCAATCGCACTGCCTCACTCCCACTTTTGAACTACTCCGGCCGAGACGTTATGCGTCTCGGCCGTTTGCATTTTCCTACGGGATTTTTAGGCACTTTCGAGCAACTCGACGCGACGAATGGATGGCCAAAACTTCGACGCGTCACTGTTAGAATAGTGCACCAAACGTCCGATTTCTAGATGGTTTAGTGCCCCAATAGGGCCCGCCGGGCAATCTAAGATTGCCCGGCGGGCCAGTACGGAATTTCGCCGGGACGATTATTAGGTAGGGGGTTGATCGGTTGTTGCAACTCAGTGAACCGGCCAGCACCAGAGCCGGCCTCAAGCACTCGATGGCCCGTTAGGTTAGTATCGCCACCGATTGCCGCCCAAAGGCGATCGCAACTGATAGG
>JANLUE010000081.1:0-8414 GCA_031363325.1 Gemmataceae bacterium | reverse complement strand
ACAACGTGCCGGACACCGCTTTCCAACCCCGTCTGCTCGCGGCAGTTGCGGTATCCGTGGGCTTGCTTTTGGACTTCTCCGTCCTCGACTCGCTGACCGAATTGGGGTTGGCGCCTGCCCAAGTCATCGAGGAATGGCGGCCGATCTCCGACGAGGGTGGTGTTGCCCCCGTGCAGACTTTGGGGCGACTTGTATATGAATCGGGTTTCGAGGGCATTCTCTTCCCCTCTGCACGCCGGGAGAGTGGAGTCAATTTGGCGCTCTTCCCCGACAACTATCGTGAAGGAAGTCACTCCCTGATGCTGAATTCGGAATGACCATGCAAAATTGCCTGCAAAATCACTTGGAAATTGGCCGATTTCGGTTATTGTTTAAGGAGGCAGCCAGAGGATCGGGCCCCATGCACTCACGGAGGTCGGCAATGAATTCGCTCCTCGACATTCCGCAGTTGGCGGAACTGCTCGCCAAGAACGACCCGACTGTGTCCGGCGAAATGCTCGCCGGCCTCCGGCAAGAACTTGGGCTGAACCGAGCGGATTTCGCGAGAATGGTCGGCCTCTCGGAGCGGTCGGTTGCCACCTGGGAGGGGGGTGCGGACCTCAAGGAGTCCTCGCTGCGTACGATCGTGGAGATTGGCCGACTGTACGCCAGACTCCGGCAGTCGTTTACATCTCCGGAGCAGCTCACTACCTGGCTCAAGAGCCCGAACCAGGCCTTCGGTGGTTCGCAGCCACTCCAGGTTATCGAGCGGGGAGAGATCGATCGCATCTGGCGGATGATCTACTTCCTGGAGTCCGGCTCTCCCAGTTGAGCGGCCTGTTCAAAACTCAATTTGGAATTGGTTCTCTGAAGCCGCTGGTGTTTCGCCTGACCCCCGGCCCTTCCCAAAATGGGGGAGCAATCCCATGAAAATCATCTCCACGAACGACGTCCGCGACTGGTTCCTGCGGTCGAACGACCTGGCCGAGTTCACGCGCACGATCGGCACGCCGGATGGCGACACCGATGGGCTCGGGCCGGCGATCGACATTCCGCCGTACTTTCAGTTCACGATCGAACGGCGGGCCCGCGAGGTCGAAGGGCCCGTCCCACACGACGTGTTCGATTCGATTTCATTCTTCAGCCTGTGCAAGGGACTGTTCCTGCCGCTCTCCGGCTTGACGCCCGATCGGGTCGCCACGCTGTTCGGCCTAACGACCACCCATTCCACGGAAAAGCCGATCGATCTGGCGCGGCGATTCCTCGCCAAGGAGATTGGTCTTTCGACCGAACAGAAGGTCGCCTGCCTGCTCGGCGATCCGTTCCTCGGCAAGAAGGGCACGTTCCGCCGCGACTCGCTGATTCGCCTTCTGCGCTCGACGCGACTGATCGCCAGGAACACGATCCTCGACCGGCTCACGCAGGTCGGCGAGGTGGCGATTCTGTTCGCCGAATCGACGACGAACATCAAGGGCGACCCGCCGCTCACGTCCCTCGAAGTTCTCGAGACTTTGCGGTTCCTGCCGCCGGAACGCCTAACCAAGAAAATGGTCGTGCTCAGTTCGCTGATCGCGCGGTGCGGGCGGATGGAGCGGTACTTCCTCGCCCGGCTGTTGCTCCGCAATGCCGGCTTCGGGTTCGAGTACCAGGGGCCGATCCTGGTGCAGCTTCTGGCCGAGAAGTACAAGGCCGACCCGGACCAACTCGAACACGCGATGGCCTTGACGAGCCCGCTCACGGTGGCCCGCACGCTCGACGGCGAGGGCGTGGCGGGTTTGCGGGCGATCCAGCTCAAGCCGCTGTCGGCCATTCGGCCGGCGCTCGCGGGCGGGACCGTCGAGGACATCAAGAAGTACCCGGTCTGGGTCGAACGCAAGTACGACGGCATCCGGCTACAACTGCACAAATCGACCGACGGTCGCGGCTCGGTCTTGTGCGGAGCGTACACGCGCAACCGGGGCGACTGGCTCGAATTAATCCCCGGCCTACCGGCGACGATCCCGTTGATCCCGGCCCGCGACGCGATCGTCGACGGCGAATTGTTCGGGACCGTCGTCGATCTCGATGGGCCGCGCCCCGCGAGCGTCTACGAGGTGTACTGCATGATCCAGGGCGAGCCGGTTCGCCCCGTGCAGTTGAAGTTCGCGGCGTTCGACCTGCTCTACATGAACGGCACCGACCTGACGGGCTTGCCACTCTCGACTCGTCGACAATATCTGACCGGCTTGATCGCCCCGCTCGTCCACATGCCGATGCCGTTGGCCGTCACGCTTTCCGAAGGGCAGATGGCCGACTCGCGCGAAGACTTGAATCGACTGTTCAATCACTTCCGCGCTCAAGGTTACGAGGGGATCATCGCCAAGGATTGGGGCGGCGCGTATCACTTGGCGACCCGCGACCCGAGCTGGGCCAAGCGAAAGCCCGAGATCACGCTCGATCTCGTGATCCTCGGCGGCGTACTCGCGGTCACATCGAAGGAAAACGCGGGCCTGTTCGGTTCGTACGTCGTCGCGGCCAAGAACGCCAAGGGTGGATACGACATCGTCGGCGACGTGGCGGGCCTCGATCGGGTCCGCGATCAGCAAATCCAATCGGACGTGATGCGTCGGGGCCTGATGACCGGGCGACGCATCGAACGGGCGAGCGCGAGCGGCGTTCGCCCGGGGATCGAATTCCTGCCCGCCATCGTGGTCACGGTTCGCTTCGAGGGAATCATCCGCCACGAACGCGATGGCGTGCTGTCGCTGCGCGATCCGAAGATCGTGTTCGTCCGCTCCGACAAGGCCGCGTGGGAAGTGGACGACGTGGCGATGCTCGAACGGCTCTACATCGACCAGCGGATTGGGTAGCATGGCCTGGGTCGATCGTCGCGTCGAAACTTCCTTTGGAAACGAGTCGTCCATGACCGAACCACGCTCCTTCTTCGAGGGCGAGAGTTCCCCGGCCCCGTCGGCGGCCGAGCGGGCCCTCGAGTTTCGCCGCTTGCTCGTCGCAATGACGCGCCGGGTCTACGTGACGCAGGCCCTCCTGGCGATCAATGGAATCGTCTTCGTATTGATGCTCGCCGGAGGAGCGGGCCTGAAGAGCCCGACCAGCGAGACGCTGGTCGCGTGGGGCGCCAACTTTGGGCCCAAGACACTCGGAGGCGAATGGTGGCGCCTGCTCACATCCACTTTCGTGCATATCGGCCTCATTCATTTGTTGTTCAATATGGCGGTCCTCGGAACGGCGGGCCCACTGGTCGAGCGAATGATCGGGAACGTCGGGTTTCTGGTTGCGTACGTCTTCGCCGGCCTGTGTGGGAGCCTGGCGAGTCTGCTTTGGAATCCGATGGTCGTGAGTGCCGGCGCGTCGGGGGCCATTTTCGGCGTTTACGGCGTGCTTCTCGCGGTCCTGATCGGCCGACATACACTCGTACCGCCGATGCAACTGAAACAACTTCAGGGCAGTGGGTTTGGCTTCCTGGCGATCAATTTGGCGTCCGGAATGTTCCTTCCAAACATCGATGTGGCCGGCCATGTGGGCGGGTTGGTCGGCGGGTTCCTCGCCGGGCTGGTCCTTCGGCAACCCCTCACACCCGCGGCCCGGTCGGGGCGGGCCGTTCGCAACGTTTTGGTCGAGACGATCGGCGTCGCCCTAATCGTTGCTGGAGCGTACGGCGTTCGCACGATCCAGTCGGGCGTGCCGGAACTTGTCGCCGAATTCGAACAGTTCGAGCCGATGGAGAAGCGCGTCTTGGGGAAGTACAATTTGGCGATCGCATCGGCCGGACAGGGAGCGCGGACCGATGCCGATTTCGCCGACGAAATCGAGCGCGAGGTCCTGCCCGACTGGCGGGCCGCGCGGGCACGAATTCAGGCCATCACCCCGGTACCGAAGTCGCTCGAAGCTCGGACGAAGGAGGTCATCGAATACTTGCGGTTGCGCCAAGAGGGCTGGGAAATGTTTGTTCGGGGGCTTCGGGAAGGCAATTTGCAATTGATGCAGGAGTCGAACGAACGCCACAAACTGGCCGAGGACGCGGTCCGACGCCTCCAAAAACTGAATGAGAAGTGACGGGCGATCGGAAGCGAATTCCAGGGATGGCGGTGCATCGCGGCGTCGCGCATAATGGAGGAGAGGAGGCGAACATGTCGAAGACGATCGAACTCGCCCAGAATACTTCTGCTACGACCCGGTGGACAAGGCGCTGCTCGGCTGGCGTCTTCAGGGCGACGCCTATCAGCCCATCGCGGCCGACACGCTCGGCCGAATGTGGTGCGAACAGTTGAACTTGTGGCTCGGCCCGTGGCAGGGCACCTACGTCGCCGAAACGGGTGCCTGGATTCGGTTGTTCACGAAGGAAGGCGAATTGGTGCCGACGATCGCCGAGAAAGCCGAAGCCCAGCGCGACGCGGCCGATGCCGCGCGTACGCAAGCCGAGGCGGAGTTGGCCCGCCTGAAACTGGAACTGGCCGAGGCCCGTCGGCGGAACGGCAAACACAAGTGAGCGCGTCCCCGGCCGAGCTCGACGCGTGCGACCCGCTCGCCCAGTTCGCGAGCCAATTTCACAAGCCGCCCGGTCAACTCTATCTCGATGGCAATTCGCTCGGCTTGCTCTGTCGGCCGGCCGAGGCGGCGCTTGCCCGGGCCGTCGACGCCTGGCGCGAGCGGGCAATCCTCGGCTGGACGGCGGGGCCGGAACCGTGGTTCGAGTTGTCGCGCCAGGTCGCGGCGCGACTGGCTCCGATCCTCGGGGCCGAACCGGCCGACGTGATGGTCGGGCAATCGACCACGGTCAATCTCCATCAACTCCTTGCGACATTCTGGAACCCAAGCCGGCCCCGCGTCCTGATCGACGCGCACGCGTTCCCGTCCGACCGCTATGCCGTGACGAGCCATCTGCGCCTTCGTGGCCGCGACCCAATTGTTGATCTGGTTGTCGCACCCGCCCGCGACGAATTGCTTGCCGAGTCCGACTTGCTCGCCGCGCTGGACGAATCGGTCGGCCTCGCGGTGTTGCCGGCCGTCGTTTATCGAAGCGGCCAACTTTTGGATTCGCCGAGTATCACGCGCGCGGCGACCGGTCGGGGTGTGCGAATCGTCTGGGACTGTTCGCATTCGGCCGGGGTCGTGCCGCACCGATTCCGAGCGGACGAAATCGAACTCGCCATCGGCTGCACGTACAAGTACCTGAACGGCGGGCCCGGTTCGGTGGGGTGGCTCTACGTTCATCCGGAACTCCGCGATCGCACACCGGGCCTGGCCGGGTGGTTCGGGTCAGACCCCGCCCGGCAATTCGACATGGCCCCGGACTTCACGCCGGCCGACGACGCGAGTCGGTTCCTGATCGGCACGCCGCACGTGCTGAGCCTGGCCCCGCTGCTCGGTGCGCTCGAATTGATCGAAGCGGCCAGCGTGTCGGCGATTCGGGCCAAGTCGCTGGCGCAGACGGAGTACTTGATTCAGGCGGCCGACCGCCTGGGGCTCGAAGTCGTCACGCCACGGCGCGAGCCCGAACGCGGCGGGCACGTGACGCTTCGCCATCCCGACGCCGGACCAATCTCGCGGGCCCTACGCGCTCGCGGCGTGATCCCGGACTATCGGCCGCCCGACTTGTTGCGCTTCGCCCCGGCCCCGCTATACACGAGCTTCGCCGATTGTGCCGCCGCGATGGATCGACTCGAAGAAATCCTCACGACCGGGACGCACGAACAATTTCGGGACCGCCATGACCTCGTCACCTGAATGGCTCGACATCTCTCGGCCCCTCGTTGCTGGCACCGCGTGTTGGCCTGGCGACGTGCCATTCTCGTTTCGACTCGGCTGGACGATTGCCGCCGGGGCGAGCGTGAACGTCGGGGCCATTGAAACGAGCGTCCACACGGCCACTCATTGCGACGCGCCGTTTCATTACGACGACCAGGGCGCGACCATCGAACGCCTGCCACCCGACCTGTTCATCGGCCCGGCCTGGGTCGTTGACGTTCGTGGGGCGACTCGATGGGGCGACCGACTGACCGGCGTCGATCTTTCGGGCACTCCCCGAGTGTTGTTCCACACCGGCGGCTGGCCGGACACGTCGAAGTTCCCTGAACGGATCCCGGTCATGGAGTCGGAGCTTCCGGATTGGTTGGCGGACCGGGGGGTTCGGCTAATTGGGGTCGACTTGCCCTCGGTGGACGAACTGGACTCCAAGGCGCTCGCGAATCACCAGGGGCTCGGTCGGCGGGGCATCACAATTGTCGAGGGACTTTGGCTCGATCATATTTTCGTGGGCCGGTATGAATTCATCGGCCTGCCGCTGCCAATTGTCGGAGCCGACGGATCGCCGATTCGCGCGGTTTTACGATCCGTTCCATTTATCTAACTATCGTTGTGGCCTTTTCTTGCGATTCGTCCTATGAATCCGGCAGACGGCTTCTAAGATGGTGTCGCCTTCCTCGAACGTCACCCGCCGTCCGCCCGATCTCGCGTCATGGAAAAGCTGGTCGACACCGTGATCCAACGGGCGGATAAACCGCCCGTATCGGCGCACCGCGAAGCGTGCCTCGTCCACATCTACCCGACGGGCCCGTGGATGGGCTTGCGACACCTCTTGACCGACCGACCACTCATCGTCGGGCGTGGCGAAGACTGCGACATCCGGGTCCTCGATACGTCCGTCTCGCGTCGACACGTCCGCATCGAACGCATCAACGAAGACTATTTCGTCCTCGACATGCAGAGCACGAACGGCACCTACGTCAACGATCGGCCTTCCCTGCCCGGCGACCCATTGCCGATGCGCGACGGCGACTACCTCCGGGTCGGCAACTGCATCTTCCGTTACCTGGCGAGCGGCAACGTCGAGGCGGACTACCACGAGGAAATCTATCGCCTCACGATCGTCGATGCCCTGACGCAGATCGCGAACGCCCGCTATTTCAACGAGTTCCTCGAACGCGAAGTCCTGCGAACCGTCCGCCACCATCGACCGCTTTCGCTCGTGCTGTTCGACATCGATCGCTTCAAGGGCATCAACGATCAACTCGGCCACCTGGGCGGCGACTTCACGCTTCGGGAACTGGCCGCGTGCGTGAAGAAAGTCGTTCGCCGGGAAGACCTGTTCGCTCGCTACGGCGGCGAAGAGTTCGCGCTCGTGCTGATCGAGACCGGCCAACCCGAAGCGACGTTCGTGGCGGAACGGATCCGTCAACTCGTCGAAGCCCACCAGTTCCGCTTCGACGACAAACTCTTCAACCTCACGATCAGCCTCGGCGTGGCCGAAAGCCCACTCGACGGTACGGCCACGCCCCGCGAGTTGATGCGTCGAGCCGACGAGAACCTCTACTCCGCCAAGCGAGCTGGACGCAACAAAGTCATCGGCTGAAAGCAACTTGCCCTCGGCCGATGTTATGACTCACTTCACTTCCAGGTTCACGTTGCCCGAGTGGCTGTTGAACTCGGGGGCGTACATGCACTGCAGGTTCGCGAGGCCCATCGCGTACTGGCCCTTGTGCTGCACGCGGACCGCGTATTCGAACACGTAGGTGCCCTTCGGCAGGTAATCGATGAAGAAGTGCGAGGCCGTGTCCTTCGTCGATTCGTAATAGCCCAGGCCGTCCTGGTACTTGTACTGGCTGAGCACATTCACCGGCTCCGTGCCGCTGCCGCGATGGTCCTTCAGGTGGACGTACTCCATGTCGCGGTCTGTTCGCAGGACGATCCGCACGACCAGTTCGTCGCCGACGTTCACGGCACCTTTCACTTCCTCCAGGACCGGGCCCTTCTTGGTCAACTCGCGGCGATACAGCTTCTTTTCGAGCTTGAGCGGCGTGCCATCGTGGGCGGTCACCTTGGCCACGTCTTCCAGGTACTGCCAGTGCAAGCTCCCCCACGAGACGCCGTCGTCCGTCTTCTGAACGGTGACCTTGCCGAACTCCGGCTTCACTTCGGTCCGCAACAGTTTCTGTTCGTAGAAGCCGGTGCCCGCTTCGACGTTTTCCGGCTTGATCGCCTTGTCGCCGAGCGTGACCGCGACCAGCGCGTCCGAACTGAGGAGGTTCGTGCCGCGCAAGAGCAGGGCGTACACGGCGTCGGCGGTCGCCTTGGTCGTCTTCCAGTTCTGCGTTTGCTTCTGTTTCAGGAGCCAGACCTTGCAATCCTCGACGGCCGTCGCGTCGTCCATCACTTCGGCGAACGCTTCGATCATCATGGCCTGAGTTTCGATCGGAGCGTGGTACCAGAACAGCGATCGTTCGGTGTCGCGCCAGAACATGCCCATCTCTTCGTTCGAGACCGATCGTTCCTTGATCGAGGCGAGGATCGCCTTGGCGGTTGTGGCGTCGCCGAATCGATTTAGCCCGACTGCGATGTGTGCTTGCGACTGGCGGTTGGCCAGTTCGAGCCAGTACTTTTTCGCCTGCCCGCGCCAGTAGCCGACGGCTTGCGCGTGCTCCGGGGCGATCGGCCGA
>JANLUE010000409.1:0-2785 GCA_031363325.1 Gemmataceae bacterium | reverse complement strand
GGGACGGCATCGTCCGGGTCGCGGCCGACGAGGGGCGGCCGGCCCCGGGGTTCTACGTGGCCGCCCCTCACGCCCGCCACGCGGCGACCGGGGACGAAGTCGAGATTCGCGTGCGCCGCAAGTCGACGGCCGCGTCCGATGGTCTCGCCGAGGTCAACTCGGTCGTCCGTCGCGCGACCAAGCAATTCGTCGGCACGTACTTCGAACGCGACGGCACCGGGTTCGTTCGGGTCGATGGTCAAATCTTCACGCACAGCGTCGAAGTGGGCGACGCGGGCAGTCGCGGGGCGAAGGTCAACGACAAGGTCGTCTTCGAGATGATCCGCTTCCCGACGGCGCTTGAGCGCGGCGAGGGGGCGATTGTCGAAGTGCTCGGCCGGGCCGGCGACCCGAAGGTCGATACGACCGCCGTCGTCCGGGCGCTCGGCATTCCGGACACGTTCCCGGACGAGGCCCTCGAAGAAGCCCGGGAACAGGCCGCCCAGTTCCGCGAAGATGAACTCGGTGGCCGCGAAGACTTCACCGACCAACTCGCGATCACGATCGACCCGGTCGATGCCAAGGACTTCGACGATGCCGTGTCGCTCAGTCGCGATGCGAAATCGGGCCGGTGGTTGCTGACGGTCCACATCGCGGATGTGGCCCACTTCGTGCCGCCCGGCGGGCCGCTCGACCGCGAGGCCCGGTTGCGGGGTACGAGCGTGTATCTGCCGCAACGCGTGATTCCGATGTTCCCGGAGATCATCTCGAACGGCTTGGCGAGCTTGCAGGAAGGCAAAGTTCGCTACGTCAAGACGGTTGAGATGGAGTTCACCGAAGCCGGCGAGCCGATCGCGAGTCGCTTCGCCAACGGCGCCATTCGCAATCGCCGTCGCTTCACGTACGAGCAAGTTCAAGCGATCCTCGAACATCCGCAAGGGGCGATCGCGAAAGCGACGCCGCCCGAGATCGTACGAATGTTGAACAACATGCTCGCGCTATCGAAGGCGATTCGCGAGCGTCGAACGAAGCGTGGGGCACTCGAGATGTCGATGCCCGAGGCCGTCCTGGAGTACGACGACCGGGGGCACGTTTCCGGTGCCCACTTCGCCGTGCAAGACGACAGTCACCGGCTGATCGAAGACTTCATGTTGTCGGCGAACGAAGCGGTCGCGGAACATTTCGATCGCTTGAAGGTGCCGTTCCTACGTCGCATTCACCCGGCCCCCGATCCCCGCAAGCTCGAAGCATTCGTCGAGTTCGCCCGGACGTTGAACTACAAGTTGCCCAAGCGAATGAGTCGGTTCGACCTGCAACGCGTGCTGGACGAATCGGCCGGGAAGCCGAACCGGCACGCCGTCCATTACGCGATGTTGCGGAGCCTCAAGCAAGCGACCTACGCGTCGGAACAGGACGAACACTTCGCCTTGGCGAGTGCGAACTATTGTCACTTCACGTCGCCGATCCGCCGCTACCCCGACCTAACGGTTCACCGCTTACTCGGCCACTGGTTGGCGAAGGGCAAAGCCAAGTATGACACGAAGGAACTTCGAAACCTCGGCGAGCACTGTAGCAAGACGGAACGCCGGGCCGAGTCGGCCGAGCGCGAGGCGGTGAAGTTGCGGCTCCTCCTTTATCTGAGCGATCGCATCGGCCTGGAACTCGATGCGGTGATCACCGGGGTGGCCGAGTACGGCTTCTTCGCCCAGGGCAAGGAGTTCCCGGCCGAAGGGCTCGTCCACGTCAGTAGCCTGGGGGACGACTACTACCAGTTCGACGCGGACGGGCACGCGCTCGAGGGGCGACGAACCGATCGTCGATTTCGCCTCGGCGACCCGGTCCGCGTGGAAGTCGTCCGCGTCGATCTTCAAAGGCGTCAGTTGGACTTCCGCGTGGCGAACCCGGAAACAGTGCGCCGGCGACGTTGAGGTGGCGACTTTGCGGAAAAAAATTCTGCGGTGTACTCCGGCGTTGGGGTTCGCGGCTTCGAGGCCGGGAGCCAAGGCCCGGAAGTTTTCCAACCTGTCCGGAAAAGCCGCGACTTTTGGCCGCTACACCGACTCGAATGACGTTCTAAATCACCGTCTTCGTCTCGCTCGCTAGCGAACCGACCAGCAAATCGGTCTTGCTATGCACATACCAATCCTGCCGGGAAGGACAGAACGCCTGGCGTTGAGCAGAGAGTTGAAACTTCGGGTCGGACTTACCAGCACAGTTCAAGCGTTTGGTTCTTCCCCGCAGAAGCGGAGTTCCGGCACCACGTTTCGGGTTCGAGCCCCTGACGCAACGCCAAGTCTTCCGTCCTTCTAGGCAGAATCGGAGTTCCGCCGCCATGCGCCGGACTTGCGCATCAATCGCGAGCTAAATCGGCTTGGGCCGCCTTTTGATGCGCCAGTCGCCCTTCGCGTTGCAGCTTGAGCCAGCGGGCGCGGCGGGTCCAGAAGAAGCGCACGGGCAGGAACAGGTCCACCACTTCGTCCGAGATCAGCAAACCGCCGAGGACCGGGAGCGCCATCGGGGCGAGGATTTCACCGCCGACGCCGGACGCGAAGACCATCGGGAAAATGGCGACGATCGCCACGCCTTCCGTCAGCAACTTGGGCCGCAAACGATGGACCGCCCCCTCAATGACGGCGTCGCGAAGTTCCTGTTCCGTCCGGATGTTTTCGAGGCCGCCGCGCTTGTCGATCGCTTCGCGAAGGTACACGAGCATGATCACACCCGTCTCGGTCGCCATGCCGAAACAGGCGATGAATCCGACCCAGACGGCCACGCTGAATTCGACCGGGGGGCTGTCCCAGCCGTT
>JANLUE010000384.1:0-2655 GCA_031363325.1 Gemmataceae bacterium | reverse complement strand
GCGGACGCGCTCGGCTCCGTCCAACCTGCGCCTCGCGGCTAACAGTTAATCGTTTGGATAAGACACATGCCCGAAACACCTCCCGGAAAGCCACCGCCGCGACCGCTCGTTCGCGCCGAACATCCGGCGACGCCGGGGCGGTACGCCGAGCTGCATTGTCGGACGAACTTCTCGTTCCTCGAAGGGGCTTCGCACGGAGACGAGTTGGCGCCGCGCGCCGCCGAACTCGGCTTGGCTGCGCTCGCCATCACCGATCGCAACACCTTGGCTGGCGTCGTGCGGGCCCACGTCGCGGCCAAGGCGGCGAAGTTGAAATTGCTCATCGGGGCCGAGATCACACCGGTCGACGCGCCGCCGATTCTGTTATGGGCACCCGATCGCGCCGCCTACGCTCGACTCTCGCGACTGATCACCGTTGGTAGACGGGCCGCACCAAAGGGGGAATGTGAACTGACCTTCGCCAACGTCGCCGATCATTCGCAAGGTCTACTGGCCGGGGTGTTATTGAATCGCCTGGCATATCAGGACGAAACGTCGCTCGCGCGCTATCGCGAGTTGTTTGGAGCACGGTGTTATGCGATCGCCGAATTGAACCTCGGCCCATCCGATCGACGAACTTTACGGCGCTTCCAGAAGCTCGCTGGCGACGTGCGCTTGCCCCTGCTGGCCGCGAACGACGTCCATTACCACGTGCCGGCCCGGCGCATCCTTCACGATGTCCTGTCGGCCACCCGGCACGGCTGCACCGTTGCCGACCTGGGGCGACATCGCTTCGCCAACGCCGAACGACATCTGAAATCGCCCAGCGAGATGGCCGCCCTGTTCGCCGAAGCGCCCGACGCCGTCGAACGCACTCTCGAGATCGCCGACCGATGCCACTTCTCGCTGGATGAACTGCGCTACGAGTACCCGGAGGAACTTTCGCCACCAGGGCTCACACCGTTCGGTTACTTGAAGTGCCTGACCTGGGCCGGGGCCGACGAGCGTTACCCTGAAGGCGTGCCAGACAAAGTCCGCAAGATCATCGAACACGAATTTCGACTCATTGAGGAATTGCGTTACGAGGCCTATTTCCTGACCGTCTGGGACCTGGTTCGATTCGCCCGCACGCAGGGAATTCTCTGCCAGGGTCGCGGGTCGGCCGCGAACTCGGCCGTCTGCTATTGCCTGGGCATCACGTCCGTCGCTCCCGCCCGGATCGGCGTCCTCTTCGAGCGCGTCAGCAGCAGGGAACGCGACGAGGCCCCGGACATCGATGTCGACTTCGAGCACGAACGCCGTGAGGAAGTGATCCAGTACCTCTACCGGAAGTACGGCCGCGATCGGGCCGGGTTGACGGCGGAGGTGATTTGCTATCGGGCCAAGTCGTCGGTCCGCGACGTGGGCAAGGCCCTCGGGTTCTCGGCCGACCGCGTCGATCTCGCGGCCAAGGCCGTCGGACATTACGGCGACGAGGAATCGCTCGCCCGTCGATTCGTCGAGGCCGGCTGTCCGGTCGATTCACACCTCGGCCGATTGTGGATTCAACTCGCGATCGAGTTGATGGGCTTTCCGCGACACCTGTCGCAACACGTTGGCGGCATGGTGATCACACGCGGTGCGTTGTGCGACCTCGTGCCGATCGAGAATGCCGCCATGCCGGACCGCACCGTCGTCCAGTGGGACAAGGACGACCTCGAAGCGCTCGGCCTGCTGAAAGTCGATTGTCTTGCGTTAGGCATGTTGACGGCAATCCGCAAATCGTTCACGCTGATCGAGGCCCATCACGACCGCCCGCTCGATCTGGCGACAGTTCCGTCCGAAGATCCGAACGTCTACGACATGGCCTGTGCGGCCGACACGGTGGGGGTCTTCCAGATCGAGAGCCGGGCGCAAATGAGCATGTTGCCCCGACTCCGGCCGCGTTGCTTCTACGATCTGGTCATCGAAGTGGCGATCGTCCGACCAGGCCCGATCCAGGGCGGCATGGTGCATCCGTACCTCCGGAGAAGGGAAGGAAGCGAACCGGTCGACTATCCCGACGAAGCGATTCGGCGGGTCCTGGAGAAAACGTTAGGCGTGCCGATCTTCCAGGAGCAGGCGATGCGCCTGGCCGTCGTCGCGGCCGGGTTCACGCCGGGCGAAGCGGACCAACTCCGCCGCGCGATGGCCGCCTGGAGCCGCAAGGGCCGCATGGAGCCGTTCCGCGAAAAAATGGCGGCGGGCATGAAGGCACGCGGCTACCCCACCGAGTTCGCCGACCGACTCTACAAGCAGATTCAAGGCTTCGGCGACTACGGCTTCCCCGAATCGCACGCCGCCTCGTTCGCTTTGTTGGCTTACGTCTCCGCGTGGCTGAAGTGTTACTACCCCGATGCGTTCACCGCCGCGTTGTTGAACAGCCAACCCATGGGCTTCTACGGCCCGGCGCAACTGATCTCCGACGCCCGGAAACACGGCGTCGAAGTTCGACCGATCGACGTGACGGCGAGCGACTGGGAATGTACGTTGGAATGTCCCCCGACCCAGGGCGGCGAGCGACCCCAGGGCGGCGAGGGCTGCGCCCCCTTGCCCTGGGCTGAACAATCCCAGGCCGTTGGCCTGAAATCCCAGACACTGAAGGATCGAGTCGAGGGAAATCGATCGGGGGAAAACAGTTTTCAGGCCAACGGCCTG
>JANLUE010000369.1:0-2178 GCA_031363325.1 Gemmataceae bacterium | reverse complement strand
CCAGCGCGTCGCGTGACGCGCTCGGCTTCGCAAAGCCTCCGCCTCGCGGCTAACGGGCCATAACATATCGGTTTCCCGAGGAGCCGAACCATGACCGTAACCTGGCGGGGCGTTTTTCCCGCGGCCACGACCGAGTTCCATCCCGATCAGTCGCTCGACCTGGCCGCGACCGCGAAGCATCTGGACGCGATGATCAAGGCGGGCGTCCATGGTATGATCGTGCTCGGCACGGTCGGCGAAAACTGTTCGCTCGAATACCGCGAGAAACTCGAAGTCATCCGGGCCGCCCGCGAGGTGATCGGCGGGCGGGTGCCGTTGCTCACGGGCGTCGCCGAAACGACAACGACGCTGGCCTGCCGGTTCGCGGTCGATGCTCAGAAAGCCGGCGTCGACGGCCTCATGGTCTTGCCGGCCATGGTCTATAAGTCCGATGGCCGTGAAGCGATGACGCACTTCCGCACCGTCGCGAAGGCCACCGATTTGCCGATCATGGTTTACAACAACCCGGTCACTTACGGTGTTGATGTTTCGCCGGCCATGTTCGCGGAGTTGGCGGACGAGCCCAAGTTCGTGGCGATCAAGGAATCGTCCGAGAACGTTCGCCGCATCACGGACCTGATCAACGTCTGTGGCAATCGCTACTTGCTGTTCGGCGGCGTGGACGATCTGGCCCTCGAAAGTGCGTTGCTCGGCGCGATCGGCTGGGTGTCCGGCCTCGTGAACGCGTTCCCGGCCGAGAACCGCTTGCTGTGGGACCTGGCGATGGCCGGCAAATACGCGGAGGCCGTGAAAGTCTATCGTTGGTACACGCCGCTCCTGCATCTCGACACGCATCCGAAGCTGGTGCAATACATCAAGCTCGCGAACGCCGAATGCGGGCTCGGCCACGAAACGACCCGGGCCCCGCGGTTGCCGCTCGTCGGTGCCGAGCGCGAAGAGGTCCTGGGGATCATTCGGCAGGCGATCAAGACTCGACCGAAAGAGTAGCCGATGAGCTTCCCGATCGCGGTCCTGCTCAGTGGTGGGGGGACGACGCTGCAGAACCTGATCGACCGCATCGGCGACGGATCGTTGCCCGTGCGGATCGTTCAGGTGATTTCGAGCAAAGCCTCGGCCAAGGGCGTCGAGCGCGCGAAGTCGGCCGGATTGCCGGTCGAAGTCGTCGAGCGAAAAGCATTCGCATCCGTTGATGCGTTCGCCGCCCGCAACTTCGACGTGATTCGAGCCAGTGGCGCGAAGCTCGTCTGCCTCGCGGGCTATCTGCAACTGCTGCGCATCCCGGACGACTTCCGCGAGCGCGTGATCAACATCCACCCGGCCCTGTTGCCCGCGTTCGGCGGACACGGTATGTACGGGCATCACGTCCACAAAGCCGTGTTGGCGTACGGGGCGAAAGTGTCCGGCTGCACGGTCCACTTTGCGGACAACGAATTCGACCACGGCCCGGTGATCGCCCAGCGTGCCGTCGACGTTCACACCGACGACACGCCCGACCGACTCGCGGCCCGCGTCTTCGAGGCGGAATGTGAAATCTACCCCCAGGTGATCCGGGCGATCGCGGAGGGGCGTGTCGAGTTGAAGGGACGGGTTGTGCAAACGTGTCCCAGAGTAGCCCCCGGCTCAGACAACCCTGGGCCGGGGTGATTTGATCCCAAGATTTAGTGGGGACGTTGCGTTTCTAGCGAACTGGTTCGATTGCGAACGTAAATTGATCGGCGCTGACCGTGCCGGCCCGCGGTAGGACGGCCCGGTCCTGGTGCTTCTCGCCTTCGACGCGGAACTCGCCGTCCCACTTCACAACCAACTGATCCTTCACACGCAACAGGTAGACGGGCTTCTCAAGCTCCGGGATGCGGACGTGGACTTTTTCGTTCGCTCCCATGACGAGCATGTCGGCCATCAACAACACGCCATCGACGGCCATCGGCAGGCGGCGGCCGCCGGACAATCGCAATCGAGCCGAGAGGCCGCCGGGGACGGGCAACTCGAACGTCATCTGGCACGAATTGCCGAGGCCGATCGTGTCGCCGGACTGCAGGACGGCCCGCTCGGCGGGGGCCTGATTCAACGAGACAGCCTTACTCGCTTCGAGCAGGTAGCACTCGGCGTCGCGGGTGAGGGCCGCGTGGATCCGCGACACGTCGGCGAAGATCGGGACGTCGACCGGGCCATCGCCGG
>JANLUE010000345.1:0-4493 GCA_031363325.1 Gemmataceae bacterium | reverse complement strand
TCGGACGTGGTGGCATCCGTTGTTGACGCGTTTGCTCGAATGGGCGCTGAGGGACTCGTGTGAAGTCCGCGAAGAGGTTTCCGTCGGCGAGCTGCCGATGCGACTGGATATCGTCTTGATCCGCCGACTGGAAGCGGAAATCCCGGTGCGGGCGCAGCGCGGGCTTTCGGCGATCAGCAAGCGATTGAACCAATACACCCTCATCGAGTTCAAAAGCCCGACAGACTCGTTGGATCGAGGAGATTGGAACAAGTTTTTGGGGTGCGCCCATAATTTCGTCGCCCAATCGAGACGGAGATTTGGGCGAAGGATTTGTCGCTGCTCGTGCTCGCCCCGAAAATGACGGCCGCCTTCTCACGCGAGTTGGAGGTCGCTGGCCACCTCGCGGTGGAGGAAGAGCCTGGAATCTATCGTGTCGACGCGGCGCAATACTCCGCCTATGTGATCGAAACGGATCGGCTGGCCGGATTGGGCGAACCGATCCTCACCTTCGTGAGCCGGGAATTTCTCGATCACCCGCGCCCGTTCGTCGAGTTGTTCAAGATCGAATTCGCGGACGTGGTGTATTACATGACGCAACAGATTCAACAATTCAGTTTGGCCCAGCCGAAATTCGAGGAGCAGCACATGGCGGAGAAAATGTATCAGACGCTCGAGGAGATGCGTGCGGACATTATCGCGCATACCCCGATCGAGCAACGCCTCCGGGGTCTTTCGTACCAGGAACGAATGCAAGGCGTCCCGGTTCAAGAGCGGCTTCAGGGCGTTCCGGTTCAAGAGCGGCTTCAAGGACTAACAGCCGAAGAACTCAAGCGCCTGAAGAAGCTCCTGGACGAACAGATTTCGAGTTGACGCAATCGTCGAGAACTCCACCCGGCCGTTCGCGGCCGCTCGCCGTATCCTGTCCGGACCCTCCCAATCCAACGGGTCCAGATACCATGCTTCGCATTGGGCTATTCGCCACCTTGCTGGTTGCGCCGCTTTCATTCGCGCAACCGCCCAAGGCCTCGCCGCACGCTATCACCAACGCCCGCGTGTTCGTCTCGGCCGACAAGGTCTTGCCGAAGGCCACCGTCATCTTGCGCGATGGCCTGATCGCCGACGTGATCGAGGGTGATGCGAAAGTTCCGCCCGACGCGATCGTGATCGATGGCACGGGCCTGACCATCTATCCGGGGTTCATCGATGCGGGGAGTTCGCGTGGGTTCGACGCGGCACTCAAGCGATCCGAAGGCGGGCCGGCGGCTGTCGAGGACCTGGCGAGCGACATACTCGCGGCCACCAAGGCCGACAATCGCAAGGGCCTGACGCCCGAGTTCGAAGTCCGCTCGGCATTGAAGCTCGACGACGATGCGATCGCCCCGTGGCGAAAACTCGGCTTCACGGCCCACCTCGCCATGCCGGATGGCGGCTACGTCAACGGCCAGAGCGCGTTGCTCTCGCTAAGCGGTGCGGCCCCGCGTTCCGCAGTTCTTCGCCCAATCGTCGCGCAACATGCGAGCCTGCACGGCTTCCCCGCCCCGGAATATCCACGTTCGTTGATGGGTGTGATCGCCCACACGCGGCAAGCGTTCCTCGACGCCGGCTGGCATTCCCGGCGCGTGAAGGCCTTCGAAGCGGGCACGCTCCTCGGTCGGCCGCCATTCGACCCGGCACTCGATGCTCTTGGCCTCGCGCTCGCGGGCAAGGTGCCGGTCGTCTTCGAGGCGGACCGAGCGGACGACATTCACCGGGCACTGGACTTCGCGGCCGAGTTCAAACTGCGGCCGATCATCCTTGGCGGTCGCGACGCCTGGAAGGCGAAGGAGCGCATGAAGGCCACGAACACGCCCGTGATCCTGCGGCTGAATTTCACGGAGCTGGACAAGGACAAGGAACCGCAACTGCCCACGCGCGTTCGCGACGACAATGAACGGAAGCGGAAAGAGGAATATGCCTGTGCCGGCGAACTGCACAAGTTCGGTGTGAAGATCGCGTTCGCGACGCACTCGATCGCGGGCGACAAGCCGGCCGACAAGTTCGCGGAGAACCTCCGCAAGTCGATCGCCAACGGCCTGCTGGCCCCGGCCGCGCTGAAGGCCCTCACCGAATCGTCGGCCGAGATTTTCGGTGTGGCCAATCAAGTCGGCACATTGGCCAAGGGCAAGTCGGCACATCTACTCGTCACCGATGGTGACTTCAGCGAAGCGAAGACCAAGACGAAGTTCGTCTTCGCTGACGGCCTCAAGTTCGATTTCGAAGAGCCGACCCCGAAAGACGGTGCGAAGAAGGACGGGGCCAAGAAAGAAGAGCCAAAGAAGGACGAGCCCAAGAAAGACGAACCGAAGAAGGACGCCAAGGACGCGGGTCCTCAACCGGAGACCGAACTGGAATCCGATCGCATTCCGAAGATGCGAACGCGTGGGCGGGTGTTGATTCGCAACGCGACCGTACTCACCGCCGCGTTGCCGGCCCGGCTCGAGAAGACGGACATCCTGATCGACGGCGGCAAGATCAAGGCGATCGGCCCCAATCTGACGGCACCCGCGCCCGAGTTCCCGGTCCTCGACGCCGCCGGCCTGTTCGTCATGCCGGGGATCATCGATTCGCACGCCCACTTCGCGGTCGATGGCGGCGTCAACGAGTTCTCCCTGTCCGTTGTCCCCGAAGTGCGAGTTCGCGATGTGGTCGATTCCGAAAGCGTTCAGGTCTATCGCACGCTGGCCGGCGGCGTCACGTCCGCCCGGCTCCTGCACGGCAGCGCGAATGTGATCGGCGGCCAGGACGCGGTCATCAAGTTGAAGTATGGCCGACCGGTGACCGACTTGCTCGTGAACGATCGGCCCCGGGGGGTCAAGTTCGCGCTCGGTGAAAACGTCAAGCGAACCGATGGACGCTTCCCGAACTCGCGCATGGGTGTCGAAGCCGTCCTGATTCGCGCGTTCTCCGAGGCCGAGTCGTATCGCAAAACCTGGGCGGAATATGCCGCGAACAACAAGCTCCCCGAACCGCGTCGCGACCTGCGGCTCGAAGCACTCGCCGACATTCTCAATGGCGACCTGAAGATTCATTGCCACTGTTATCGAAGCGACGAAATCCTCATGCTCCTGCGGGTCTGCGAGAAGTTCGGCGTCAAGGTTCAATCGCTGCAGCACGTGCTCGAGGGCTACAAGGTCGCGCCGGAGATCGCGGCCCACGGGGCGAGTTGCTCGCTGTTCTCCGACTGGTGGGCCTACAAGGTCGAGGCGTTCGACGCGATCCCGTTCGCGGCGGCCTTGTTGCACGAGGCCGGCGCGAGCATTTGTCTCAAGTCCGATTCCAACGAACTGGTCCGGCACCTCTATCAGGAGGCCGCCAAGCTGATCAAGTACGGCGGCATGACCGAGGACGAGGCCCTCAAGGCGATCACGCTCAACCCGGCGAAACAATTGGGCATCGAGAAGCGAGCCGGCAGTCTCGAAGTCGGCAAGGATGGCGACATCGCGATCTTCAACGGCCATCCGCTCAATGGCTTCAGCCGTTGCGAGATGACCCTCGTCGAAGGCGAAGTGTACTTCCAGCGGAGCGGTTCGCTCGCCGCGTTCGCCCCCGCGGCCGAGGCGCCGACCAAGCCCTCGCAAATCAACTTCCCGAAGTTCAAGCCGGACGGGCCGATCCTCCTTCGAAACGTGACGTTGCACAATCCTGGCCAAGCCCCGACCCAGGCCGATGTGCGAATTGTCGGCAACAAGATCGACGCGGTCGGCCCGAACCTTTCGGACGAAGGGGCTACCGTCCTCAATTCCAAAAAACTGCACGTGTTTCCAGGCCTGATCGATGCCGGCACGGTGCTCGGCCTCACGGAGCTCGACGCCGCCAAGGAAACGCAAGACTTCATCGACGGGGGTGATTTCCAGCCCGACCTGCGCGCGGTCGTCGCGGTGAATCCCGAATCGGAATTGATCCCGGTCACCCGCGCGAATGGCGTACTGACCGTTGTCACCCGACCGACGGGGCGGATCGTCGGCGGTCAGGCAGCGCTCATCAATCTGAATGGCTGGGTGCCGAAGGAAATGGCCGTCGTCGAGCAACTGGCGTTGCACGTCGAGTTCCCGGCCGAGTCGCCGTTCATTACCGGCGACCCGTCCGCGTTCGTCTACGGAAGGGCGGTTCAGAAAAAGCAACGCGAAGAGAAGATTCGCAAGTTGAAGGAACTGTTTGCCGAGGCGAAGCGCTACGAGGCGGGTCGAAAGGATAGCGTCAGTTCGCCGGTGATCCCACGGCTCGAAGCGATGTTGCCCTACGCGCGCGGCGAGAAGCCCGTGATCGTGACGGCCCATCGCAAGCCCGATATGCTCGACGCGATCAAGATGGCGGACGAATTGAAAGTGAAGTTGATCCTGAGCGGCGCGACGGACGCCTGGAAGATCGCGGACGAGTTGAAGAAGCGCGACGTACCGGTGATCGTCGGCCCGGTGATGTCGCTCCCCCAGGAAGCGACCGACCCGTACGACGCGCCGTACGCGAACGCGGCG
>JANLUE010000299.1:0-2062 GCA_031363325.1 Gemmataceae bacterium | reverse complement strand
GCTCGAATGAGCGTGCAGTGGATCTCGCGATCGTCGATGACCGGATAGTAACTCCGGCTGGCGAAGGTGATTTCGTAGCCGGCCTTGCGGAACAAGTCGGCGGTGGCTTCCTGGAGGCTGCCCGCCGGGAGGCCGAGTTTGAGGACGTTGGACATCGAGTGAGTGTCATTACTTGGCGTGGCGATATTACGCGTTGACTGGAGCCTGCGTTTCCTGGAGTTCACCGACCAATTGCGAAAATCCCGTCCAAAGCTGAAACGACGGAAACCGCCGGAAGAACTCGGGTATGTCGCTTCGGTGCAGGTCGCTCAGAAGTAGAAAGACCGGAACCTTGGCTGCCCAGGCGGCCCCCACCTGGACGAAGACCGGTTGTTTCTGAGCATAGCGTTTTGAAAGGAGTACAACGAACGATCGGCTATCGTCGAGGGCCCGCAGAAGTTGTTTGGTAAATCGTTTGTCGGTGTCGATCATGACGGGTGCGCGGCAACTCACTCCGCACTCGTTCAATCGATACTCGACCGCGGCGGCCAGCGCGGCGTCTTCCGCATCGTGGCACAGAAAAACGTCGACTTTTTCGGATTTCAGCCCCATTATCGTCGCGCCTCCACACGAGTTCGAAGGTCGCTGAGATAGCCTTCGAAGTCGTTGATTGAAAAAGCCTTTCGACCTTCGAGAACGGGCATTTGATCCACGGAAGTATTGTAACAGATCGGGATGATCAGCTTTCGGAGCGCGAGGGCAATTCCGACTTCGGCCGCCACCCATTGCCGGGTCAACGCCGTGGGCGTCAGCAAGACAAGCAACTGGTCTGTCCTTCGTATTTCGGCTTGAATGGCTTTTGGGATTGATTCGCCCCCCCGCGATATCGCGGTCGTCCCGAAACGTAATTTGACCTTCAATTCGATCGATTTCCTCGCACATTTTGCGAGCAACCCATTTGTCGGCCGTGGCGTGACTGAGGAAAATCCGATACGGCGGTTTCTGCTGGGTCCGATTGTTGTCCTTCTTTCGACTGGCCATTGGCAATTCTCGATCGCACGCGCGGTTACATCGGTTTTACTCAAAAACCGGCGATCATTGCAGCCGGCTATTCTCCGATGGGCCGAGATGGAGTGCGTTGGACATCGAGTCAGGATTGCCGAACGGGTCGGCCTGTCAAGGGCCGAGTGTGAATGGACCAATCGGACTTCCAAAAGCTACTTCGACACGGTTCTCGTTCCGCCCCAACCCGTGCGACGTACGGATGCTTTCCCGTTCGACTGGCGGCGTGTAGGACTTCAACTGGACTTGTACCAGCGAAGACGACCCGAACGGCTCGTTCGCTCGCCAGCGCGGGTCAACTTGGGCCGCAATTCGGGGGAAGGCCGTCGGCAAGGCCGGTCACGCGCTGCTCGATTCATTCGCGTTTAGTTCTAATCATACCGGCACGACCGCACCCGGACACGGTTGCTTGTCGCGACGCCCTTCATCAATTCGCCAATTCGTGATATACTTCTTTTAATCCCCCTCGCGGTCCCCGGTGCGGCCATGCCCGCTCAACTGCTCGCACTCTCCGACGGCCCGACCCTGTTGCTCGACAAGCCCATCTTGCTCGTCGGGCGCCAGGCCGAGTGCGACATTCAACTGAACTCCCGCAAAGTCTCGCGTCGCCACTGCATCATCGCCCAGATCGAGGACTACCTCGTCGTCCGCGATCTCGGCAGTACGAACGGGATTCGCATCAATGGCCAGCGCGTCATCGAGGGGACGCTGAAGGCCGGTGACGAACTGACCGTGGGCAACTTCCGCTATCAGGTCGCGCTCGATCCCCACAGTGGCACCAAGTTCCCGGCGATTTCGCCCGCGAGCGCCAGTGGGCCGTCCGATGTCTCGCTCGAAGGGGCGGACAAGCCGATTCCGCTCGACGAACGCGACGCTCGGGGTCGAATCCTGGCGGCCCGTCCGGTCCCGAAGGTCACGGCCGACGAAAGTTCGTTCGTCCTGCCCGACCGACTCCGTGGCGAGAAGCCCGCCCGATGATGATCCGACTCGTGGCGCTCGCGATCCTCGCCGGCCCGGCCGT
>JANLUE010000276.1:0-5748 GCA_031363325.1 Gemmataceae bacterium | reverse complement strand
GGCCGCTAACCTCGCGGCGACTATTTCGCGGGCACGTAGTTCAGCGTGTAGTACGCCTGGGGGTGCAACAACGCGCGGCCTTCCGCCGACCGAAGACCCGGCACGGCCAGGTCGTGGATGTGGCCCTCCTGCAGTCCTTCGACGTAGAGCCGCACGCTTCGATTTTCCTTGCCGACTTCGACCTTCGTGATCTTCGGAGTCGTCGCGTCGACTTCGGGGCTGCCGTAGTCGGCCCGGTAAATGTACGTGAATGTTTTCATCGCATACGATTCAAGCTTGCTGGCCGTGGCCGGGTCGACCGGTTGCGTGAAGGTCAACTCGAAGCCGTCGAGCTTGGCCCGCATCTCGTGGATCTCGAACGGCACCTTGCCGGTCCAGGCGAGTCGTTCGATCGCGAACGGCTTGGTGCCGCGCGAGCCCCAGCCACGACTCGTGCCGCCGACGTACATTGAACCGTCCGGCCCGAACCGCAACGGCACGTTGCCGCTACCGAAGCCTTGTTTGAACGGGAAACACGCCCCCTGATAGCGGCCGTTCACTTTCTCAAGGAAGACGCGCATCACGGTGCTGTGCGTCTGATCGCCGACGAAGAGTTGCTTCTCGAACGGCCCAAACTTGCCGGCCGACAGGTCGCAATCGATGCCGGCCGCCGATTGGCCCATCTTGGCGTACGGGAAGAGCACGGCCGTCGGCACGAGTTGCGGAATCTTCTTCGCTTCGACCATCATCCGGCTATTGCTCGTTGGTACCTTGGGCGCGTCGCCGAGATACTTGGCGGCCGGATCCTTGTACCACTTGAATCCGCCTGGGTGGCCAACGAACCCGCCTTCGGTGAGGTGCTTCAGGCCGCAGGCCCCGTTCCACGGGCCCTGGTTGTCCGTGTAAAACACGTCCCCCTCGGCATTGAAGCCGATGCCGCCCGGCGAACGCACGCCGCTCGTCGTCGGAATGAACTTACCCTCCGGCGTGACCTTGCCCGCCCAACCGCGAAACTTCGTGTTGCTATCGAAGGAACCCGTCAGGCAGAGCGTGATCCAGATGTTCCCCCTGGCGTCGAAGCGGCTGCCGAACGCGTATTCGTGGTAGTCGCCCGTGACCTCCCATCCCTGTGATACAACCTCGAACACGTCCGCTTTGCCATCGCCATTCGTGTCCTTGATTCGGGAGACGTCGGGCCGTTGCGTGACGTACAGCCAGCCGTCTTTCTGGGCGAGTCCAAGCACCTCGTGCAACCCGTGGGCGAAACGCGTGAACTTCGCCTGGCCTGGGTCGGCCGAGTTGGCGTTCTCGATCATCCAGATCTCGCCGCGGCGCGTGCCGACCGCGACCTTGCCATCGGGCAGAACCTCGATCGCCCCCGCTTCGAGCACCTCGCCGGCGGGCGTCTCGAAGCGATGGATGCGGTAGTATTCGTCCTCGGGGTCGAGTTTTTTCTGGGCGTGGGCCGTCAAGCCCACGGCGAGCAAGGCAACCAGAACGAATCGATATTTCGGCATGGGTTGATCCGTCGACGGAGCGCGAATGGGCGGCTTGCGGAACTCTTGTTGATATAGCTCAAACGGTCGGCGCGGATCGCGAGAAACTACTTCTGGCCTCGAAACCACTCGTCGGCCCATTCCTCGTTCTGAGGCGTTTTGTTCGGGAACAAAATCGAAAACCCCGTCTCCTTGGAACCTTCGACCCAGTCGATGACCGCCCCCTGGAGCAACTTGGCCTGATCTTTCGGATACACGCAACGGACAGTGCCGGCCTGGAACTCGGCGTGCTCGCGGACGATCTTCGGCTTCGTGGCCGCGGCCGTTTCGATCGAGATTTCCGGCGTTCGATTGCCGGGCGCGAACTCGATCCGCACGTACCAGTCGCGTGCCAACGGCGCGTCGCGCTCGTACTGGCGAAGGCGGGCCAGGGCGGTGTGCGTGAACTCGATGAATGGCGGCGTGGTCTTCAAGTCGGCGATCGGTGTCGCCTTCGAGACGGCTCGATCGCAACCGGACTGGCAGCCGAGGGCCATTGCGGCCAGAATGAGCGTGCGGTGCACCGGTTCTCCCGTTTCGACCTCGAGCGCATTGTACCCCATGCTGACCGGCAAGCTCGTTCGCGTTCGCAACGCGAAGAACAAACTGTTCCCGAACTACCTCGACGTGACCGATCGCGAGTGGCGCGAGTCGGCCGAACTCCTGCTCGAACTGTTCCGCGACCTCAAGGGCAAATCGCGTGGCGAGATCGAGGACGAAATCCGCGAGACGATCGGTGATAACCCAACGCAACTCGTCCAACAGGGGCTGGCGAAGTTGCTCGAAGATCGTTGCGAGTTCGAGATCGACGCCGAGCACGACCCGGACGAACTGCGCGAGAAAGTGTTTCGGGCGGCCGGCGAGTCGCGTCGGGCCGGCACGTTCGACCGGGCGGCAATCCTGGCGAGCGTCGCGGCCGAGACGGGCTCGACCGTTGAAGTGATCGACCGGGGGTTGTTCGCGGACTTGAAGAGCGAACAGCGCCTCGTGTCGTTCGCGGACCTGACGGTCGATCAACTCCTGCACCGGTACAACGTCGCGCTCGCCCAGGCGGTGCTGCTTCGTTCGACCGGCGTGACGGTACGCGTCCATGGCGAGACGGTGCCCCGCTATCGGAAACTGTTCCGGGCGATCAAGTTTCATCGCTTGATCTGCGACATCCAGCCGGACGGCCCCGAGGCGTACCGTTTGCGACTGGACGGCCCGCTCAGCTTGTTTTCCTCGACGCAGAAGTACGGGCTGCAACTCGCGTTGTTTCTGCCGGCCTTACTGCAATGTAAACGGTTCGACTTGTCGGCCACGATTCGCTGGGGCGTGGATCGCAAAGAGAAAACGTTTTTGCTGAGCGATTCGGATGGCCTTCGTTCGCACACGGTCGACTACGGCGACTACACGCCGAAAGAATTGCTGATGTTCGTGGAGTCGTTCCGCAAGTCGGTCGCCGGCTGGGAACTCCTGACGGAGGCCGAGATAGTGTCGCTCCCCTCGGGCTTCTGGACGCCGGACTACCAACTCGTTCACAAGAAGTCGGGCCAAGTCGTGCGGCTTGAAGTGCTTGGCTTCTGGCGCCGAACCGACGCGGAGAAACTCTATCGGCGATTGAGCAAGGAATTGAAAGAGCCGTTCATCCTAGCGGTGTCCGAGCAATTCAACATTGATGAATCGCCCGGAGACGACCCGACGAATCTCTATCGCTTCAAGCGCACGCCGATCCCGGGGGAGATTGCGAAGTTGGCGGAGAAGTTGATTCGATAGCGAGCGACTCGGCAGGACGAGGGCCCGCACTTCTCGCTTGAGATGGTGCGGAGACTTGGTGCCGCAAGCGACGATTGAGTATGGTCACGATCATCGGCTTCTATTGTCCCGCCACCAGGGGTCGTCGCGCTCCGCGACTGGGACTTCATCCGCGAAGTCGGGCTCGTCGATTTCCGGCTCGATCGGCAAGACTTCGATGGGGGCCGGCTGATCGGCGACGATCGCGTTCGGGATCGCTTCGAGAAGCGGGACGGCCGCGAGCGTCGGCACGACGTGGGCCGGTTCGACTCCGATTTTCGTGGCGAACTCTCGAGCGATTTGAGTATGGAGTTCGAGCAACGCGGTCACGCCAGCCCGATGCAGCCAGAGCGCCTTGCCCGCGACTTCCCACCAGGCCGCCAGCAGTCGTCGGCCGAATTGCTCGGCCGGGAGCGTCCCCCGTTCGGGCATCTCGTCGCGCGCGTACAGGAACTCCGAGAGCGGCACGACACCCGTCCATTCCTGCAAGAGCGGATCGCGCAGGTGAACCGCGTCGGTCAGCAGCGCTTCGAGGAATCGACGCGAGGCGGCGAACTCCGTGTTGGAATCGCGCACCAGGCGATAGGGGGCCACGCCGGCGAAGTCGATCAGCCGGCGCGTGAACGCTTCGACCCGATTGCGATTCTCGCGGGCGTCGTCGACATACGGCTGAAAGCGCAGGACGCTCTCGTAGCGGTGCAACAAGGCGTCGTGAAGTGTCAGATCCGTGAGTCGGGCCGCCATGTGCACGTGGATCACGAACGCCCAGCGATCGAGCGCGGCCAGCCAGCGACTCGTCTTGCGGATGTCGTCTTCGAGATCGTCGGCCAGCGCCCGATCGCGACCGTTCGGCCTATATACGGTTCGGCGCAGGAGCTTGGCCTGCGCGCGCCGGGCGTTGCGCCACGTCTCGGCCCGCTCCTTGGCGTTCAAATAGAGCCCGGCCTGCGTCGATTGCAAACGCGAATCGTCCCATTGCTCCGAAGCGAGGGCCGATTCACGTTCGGCGGCCGAGCCCGGTTGAAGCAACCGGCCCCCATCGTAACAACCGTTGAACTCCGGCGGAACGATCGGTTCGCCACGCGAGTTGATCCACCGTCTAACTGTCTCTGGAGGCAGCGGAATGTACTCGGCCCGCGTGCCATACACCTCGGTATAGCGCAGTCGGGTGAGCCGTTCCCGCGCGGCCTGCGGCCGTTCGAGCAACTCCGTCGCCGGCCGATCGTCGCGCTCGGCGACGACGAAGTCCTTCTTCGCGTTGTGCTCACGGCGATCCGGCGACGGGTGGCCGAACCAGACGTGCGAACGATACATCGCCCCCGGTTCAAACACGTCGGCATGTTTGCCGGCGGTCGGCCCGCGTAACGTCGGCGGTTCGCCGAGCGTGAAGTCGTTGTGCGCTTGCCGAACGAGTTGCACGCCGTCTGAAACGTGTTCGTACAGGTCGCGCGTGAAGACTCCATCCTGGGCGGCCAGCGTCAGTTGATCGTCGATCGCCCGAAGAGTCTGGCCCGCGAAGTCGCCGCGTAGAATCGCATGAACCGTCGCATCGGACCCCGCCACGCGAACGGCCACGAGATCGTCGGCGAACGTTCGTTCGCCGCCGGAGTCGAGCCACAACATCAACCGACCGATGAGTCGCCATGGGAGTGAGATGGCCAAATGAACCCAGCGCAACAGTCGGCCGAACCCCGATCCCGCCCGGCCCGTCGCGATGCCCTCGTCGATCGCGTCTTCACCGGAAACCAACACGTCCAGCAACGATCGCGCGGTGAACCGAAAGCGTTCAAGTTTCCCACGCGAACGGGGGGCCAGCGTGCGGGCGACGAGCGCTTGCAATTCGCTCAACGTGATCGCGGGCAGAAGCCAATAGCCGAGACACAAGTCCCACGTTCCGCCGCGCACGAGGCTCGCGAACGACAGTCGGCCCGCGAGCCGCAAGCTCGTACCCGTCTCGATCACGAGTCGATCTGGTGTCGGCGCGTCAATGTCGTCGGCCACTCGGCGAACAAACGCGACGAGCAACGGCTGCGTTGATTCGACCTCGAAATCTTGGCCCGGTGGCAGGGGCAATCGACGCGGCAGGAGCGATTTCAAGAAGACGAATGCGATTGCCAGGCAGACGAGGAAGCCAGCCATCCGCAGAATGATCGATTCGTCGTCCGCGACGAGCCACTCGATCGCCACCCAGCCCGCGAGGACCGGGGCGATCGCGAAGAGCGAGAGTCCGAACAGAATTCCCGCGAGGCCGGCGGACACGGCAACGATCGACCCTCCGGCCCATCGTCCCAGGTCCGCCGGCGCGGACCGCGGTTCGGGTGGATACGGCGGCTCGCGCTCGACCATTCCGACATTCTCTGGACCAGTTCGCACAAACATTATGGATACGAACGCGGCGAAGACCTCACCCCCTAACCCCCTCTCCGAAGCGGAGAGGGGGCACCCGAGTCCGAACCTTGAC
>JANLUE010000796.1:0-6502 GCA_031363325.1 Gemmataceae bacterium | reverse complement strand
CTTCCCGGCCTTCAAGGCCGACCCGGTCAAGCTCGTCGGCAAGTTGGCGATCCCCGTGTTAGTCGTGCAAGGGACGGTTGACCTGCAAGTACCCACGGAGCACGGCCAGCGCTTGGCGGACGCGAACAAGTCCGCCAAGTTGGTCACGGTCGACAAGATGAATCACACGTTGAAGAAAGTGGAGTCGGACAAGGATCAGGCGGCCGCGTACACGGACCCGAAACGCCCGCTCGCCACGGGGCTGGTGGACGCCATCGGCGGGTTCGTCCTGGGTCGTTAGGCACGGAGTGGGCGATGGCCGATCGCAAAGCCGAGCGCAAGCCGTTCCTCCTTCGGATCGACCCGAAGCTGCTGGAGGCGGTCCAGCGCTGGGCCGACGACGACCTGCGCAGCCTGAACGGACAGATCGAGTTTCTGTTGCGACGGATCTTGCAGGAACACGGTCGGCTCAAAGCGAAAGACGGTGCGGCTTAGCGGGCCCATCCGACAAGGGCTCGACGTGCCAGGCCGAGTCGCGGGCGAGGGCGCGAAGCTCGGCCGCCACCAGCGAGTTCATGATTCGTTCGGTATCCTCGAGCGCCCGCGCCGCGTGGCCGCCGTCCATCACGCGATGGTCGAAGATCACGCCGACGCTGACCCGACCTTCGGGAGAAATTGGCCCGTAGGTCAAGTACGTGGTGAGCGGGACGACCGGCGTCAGCGTTTCGGAGCCGTAGGGCCCGAGGCTCGAAACCGCGAACGTTCCAAATCGCTTGCACCGCTTGTAGCCCGAACAGTTCAGCGACGACCAGAATAGGAAGCGCCGCACGAAGCCCGGCATCCGGGCGATCCGCAGCAATTGCCGGAACGGGCTCACTTCGAGGACAGGCGCATCGCGGAACCGGCGAACGTGTTCATCGAACTCGACGAGCGACTTGTCCTCCGGCGCGCGCACGCGGGCGGCGAGCGCCACCTTCTCGCCCGCCCATTCGCGTTCGACGACGACCGCGCATTCACTCGTCGGGTGTTCGTAGATCCGGGCCCACGGAAAGGTCAGCCAGTTCCAGCGGAGATGGTAGTGACGTCGGGCCGCCAGGGCGTAGGCCTTCGCGAAAATGCAGACCCAGGAGATCGATGGCGTCCGCGCGTTTCGCGCCTCGACCACGTTGGGGATCGTGAAGTCGCGTCGCAAGGAGACGAGTGGAATGCTCCGACCAGCCCGCAGGAACTCCGTCACGATTCGGCGCCCGACCGGAACGCCAAAAGTCTTTCCGCGGAGAGGGTCGGCCATCGATTCGCTCCGACAACCGAGAGAGGGCGACTGAAATAATCGAATGCGCCCGTGACGGCAGGCGAGTCATTCGCCGACTTGTGTCCATCATCCAAAAAACTGGAATCGAATCGTTTGATGTGTCGTAGGGCACCCGAGTCACCATTCTATACTGCGAATTCTACACCCCGGTTCACTTGGCTACAAGTCGGTCCAACCCCGCTCGCCACTCCTTCCCGCGTCGGTTACCATATCCCTGACACGCTCCTGACTGACGAGGCCGTCGATGTTCCGGCTCTTTGCCTTCGTTCTGCTCGCGATTCCGACTTGCGCCTTCGCTCAGGACAAGTTGCCCAAGAAGCCGACGGGGCCGCTCGCGGAGGCGAAGCAGCGCTGGCTGCGCGGAAACAACGAGGAGGCCCGCGCCGCCTACGAGAAGTTGCTCGGCGACGAGAAAACTCGAACGGCCGCCGCGATCGGGCTCGCGCGAACTTGGCTGTCCGAAGGGCAACACGACAAGGCCCGGGGTGCCTTGGACGAAGCGATCAAAAAGGACGACAAGAACGCGGACTTGCTCGCCGCCCGGGCCGACGTGCAATTTCAAACGGGCCACTGGGACGAGGCCGCGACCGATTCGGACGCGGCCATCAAGGCGAACGCCGAGCAGTTTCAAGCCCGCCTGGTGCGAGCCCAACTGATTCGCGATCGCGGCGATCTCGTCAAGGCCGACGAGGAGATGCGCTGGTTCGTGCGCACCTATACCCGGCGCGACAACGACGACAAGCCGATCCAGGACCCGGACGACCTCCTGCAAGTCGGCACGGCGGCCGCCGAATACGCCCGCTGGCACGCGCTCGGCGATCAATTCCGCTTCCTGATCAACGATCTCTACCCGGACATCATCAAGTTCGACGCCGACGACTGGCGGGCCGAGTGGCACATCGGCCTGTTGCTCCTCGAGAAATACAACCGACCCGAGGCGTTACAGGCGTTCGACAACGCGCTGAAGATCAACCCGAAGGCGGCCGAGGCGCTGGTTGGCAAAGGCCAGGTGGCGATTCAGCAGTTCGAGATGAAGGAGGCCGAAGGGTTCGCCGATCAGGCCCTGAAGATCAACCCGCGCCTGATCCCGGCTCTTCGCCTGAAGGCCGACGTGTTGCTGGTTGGGGGCGACATTCCCACGGCCCGCAAACTCCTCGCCCGGGCCAGGGACGTGAACCCGCGTGACGAGGGCACGCTCGCGCGATTGGCCGCGTGCGCTCGCATCCTGAACGACAAGGACGGCGTCACCGCCGCGATTGCCGAGGTGCAATCCTTCAACCCGAAGCCCGGCCTGTTCTACCAGGAACTCGCGTCGTCCCTCGAAGATCGGAAGATTTACGGAGATGCCGAGACCTATTTCAAGAAGGCGCTGGCGATCCGTGAAAAGCTGCCGGCCCCGAAGGCCGCGCTCGGCATGCTTTACCTCCGGCTCGGCAACGAGGACGAAGCGAAGTCGCTGCTCGATCAGGCGTTCAAGGGAGACTCGTTCAACGTTCGCGTTTCCAATTCACTCAAGGTGTTGAAGCATCTCGAGAAATACGAGACGCTCAAGTCGAAGCACTTCGACTTGAAGTACGACCCCAAGACGGATAAGTTGCTCGCCGAGTTCATGTCGGAATACTTCGAGGCCCAATACGAGCAACTGGCCCGCGATTTCAACTACGAGCCGCCGGGCCGCGTCCTCGTCGAGTTGTTCAACAATCACGAGATGTTCAGCGGCCGCACGGTCGGCCTGCCCGACCTGCACACGATCGGGGCCTGCACCGGCAAGGTCGTGACGATCGCCTCGCCGAAGGGCAAAGGCATCTTGAAGCCATTCAACTGGGGTCGGGTCGTTCGGCACGAGTTGGTGCACATCTTCAATCTGGCCCAGACCGATTTCCTGGTGCCCCACTGGATGACCGAAGGCCTGGCCGTTCGCAAGGAAGGCGGCAATCGCCCGCCCCTGTGGAGTTCCGTCTTGCGCGATCGCTTCGAGAAGAACGATCTGCTCAACCTCGACAACATCTTGTTGGCATTCGTGCGGCCCAAAGATCAACTCGAATGGTCGCTGGCTTACTGCCAGAGCCATATCTACGTCGAATACCTGATCGCGACCTACGGGCTCGACAAAATTGGGCCGATGCTGAACGCGTTCCGCGAAGGGAAGGACACGGCCGCCGCGTTGCAATCGGTGTGCGGCGTGGACAAGGACGCGTTCGAGAAGGCGTACAAGGCGCATGTCGCCGAGATCGTGAAGGCGATCCCCTCGGGGGGCAAGAAAGCCGACGAGAAGCCGATGACGTTTGCCGAGTTGAAGAAGGCCCACGAAAAGGAGCCGGACAACGTCGATGTGACGGCCCGCTTGGCCGATCAGTTCTCACGGCGCAAGGAAGCCGCTGAGGCCCGCAAACTCGCCGAAGAGGCGTTGAAGAAGCAACCGGGCCACGCGCTCGCGTCGGTCGTGAAAGCTCGATTGCTGGCGGCCGGCGGCGACGAGGAGGCGAGTCGAGCCGTCATTGAAATCGCCGCCAAGGCGAACCCCGACGACCCGAAGCTAACACTGGCGCTCGGCCGACTCGCGATGGAAGCGAAGGACCTGACCAAGGCCGCCGACCTGTTCGAGAAAGGCCGCACGGTCGCCCCGCTCGACGGCGATTGGCTGCAATTGCTGATCGAAATCTACACCAAGCTTGAAGACGCCGACAAGCTGACGGACGTGTTGAAGGAACAGGTGGGCAACGACCCCGATGATCTGAAGAGCCGCCTAACGTTGGCCAAGCTCTACACGGCCAGCAAGAAATTCGTCGAGGCGGAGGAAGTCGCCCGCGACGCCATGCGGATCGACGTGACGGATGTGGACGCTCAGAAGGCGTTGCTCGCGGCCCTCGAGGGACAGAACAAGTCGGACGAAGTCGAACGGCTGAAGAAGAGGTTCGCGGTGGAGTAGTGTTACGACGAACAACTCACGACCAGCGTTCGCCCCGGACGGGTGTACGCCTCCATTCCCGGATGATCGTCGAATGGCGTTCGCAGCAATTGATGCAGTCGTTCGATCTCCGTGAAGTCGCCGCGCTCGGCCCGTTCGATCGCCGCCTGGGCCAGGTAGTTCCGCAAGACGAACTTTGGGTTGGCTCGATCCATTCGCGTCTTGCGCTCGATATCGTTCGAGTTTTCTCGACGCAATCGTTCGCGATAGCGCTCGGCCCAGGCATCGAAGCGCGGCGAGTCCGGGAACAACGGCCGGGCGGCGGCCAAGTCGCTCAGCGCACGAAACACGTTCGTGTAGTCGACTCGGCCGTCGGCCATCACGTCGAGCAATTCGCGCCAGAGTTCCGCATCCGAATCGTCGACCTCGACCAGTCCAAGCTTCGCGGCCATCAATTGCTGGATGTGGCGGTTGAATTCGTCCACATAGCATTCGAGGGCCGACTTCGCTTCGTCCATCGACATGAGCGACAACAACGTTCGGCCGAATTGAGCGAGGTTCCAGTAGCCGATCCGCGGCTGTTGGTCGAACGCGTATCGGCCCGTCTCGTCCGAATGGTTGCAGATGAACCCGGGGTCGAACGCCTCGACGAACCCGTACGGCCCATAGTCGAGCGTCAGGCCAAGTACGGACATGTTGTCCGTATTGAGCACCCCATGTGCGAAGCCGACCGCCTGCCAATTCGCGACCAGCCGGGCGGTCCGCCTTACGACTTCACCAAAGAACTGGATGTACTTGCGTTCGCTGTCCTTCAGATGCGGAAAGTGCAGTTCGATCACATAGTCGGCGAGCGTGCGGACCTCGGACTCCTGGCCGCGATGGGCGAACACTTCAAACGACCCGAAGCGAACGTGGCTCGGGGCCATGCGAACGATCAATGCCGCCGACTCGACGCCCTCGCGGTAGACTTCGAGCGGCGAACCAACGATGCACAACGCCCGCGTGGTCGGAACGCCGAGCGCGTGCATCGCCTCGCACGCCAGGTACTCGCGGATGCTCGACCGCAACACGGCCCGGCCATCGCCGAACCGCGAGAACGCCGTCGGCCCGGCCCCCTTGAGATGCAAGTCCCAGCGTTCGCCACGGGAGTTGCGGACCTCGCCAAGCAGGATCGCCCGGCCATCTCCAAGCTGCGGAACGTAGGTGCCGAACTGATGGCCAGCGTATTTCATCGCGACCGGCTCGCTGCCCGGCAGGATCGCGTTGCCCGCGAAGGCCTGCGCGAACTCCAGGCGGCGCGACTGATTCGGGTCGAGGTCAATCAGAGCGGCCGCGTCCGGGTTGAACGCCACAAGGTGCGGATCCGGAACGGCCGTCGGATCGACCCGTTGCCGGAACGCATCGGGTAGTCGGGCGTAGGAATTGTCGAACGGCAGTTCGTCGAGAGAATGCATGGGGAATTGATAGGCAATTGCCCTGCGGGTCCAAAAAGTTGGTTTCTTGATGGAATGCGTAAGAAATCAAGAATTGGCGCTTGACAGGCCTGCATCGGGCAGGTGATAATCCGGCGAAATAAGAGACACCCGCGCCGCTGTACCACCTCTCCCATGGTCAGTTCGGCGCGGGTGACCTTTAGACTAACGAAGACTTTCAGAAGCAAGGGGCGGACCAGGCGCGAGAAATTGTTGGTCCGCCACCTCTCCCTGAGCCGTAAGTCGTGGCACAAAAGCGACTTGCGGCTCTTTTTATTTTGAAACGCGGTAAGTTGCAGTTGCCCGCCGTGCTACCTTCGCGGGCGAATTACGCCTCGGAATTCGACACGCCATCGAAACTCGCCCGCGAACGTCACCGGAAAAGTCCAACGCTCACCGCCTCTGGCACGGCAACTTGCCGACGCTCGCGCAACCGTCCGGCAACGTGGCTTCGTCAGTCAGGAGCGATGGGAACCCTTCGCGCAGGCGAAACTGAACCCGGCACCGCGAGCACAACAGGCGCGTGTCGTCTTCGAGCACGATCGCGGCTTCGCGCTTCGGGTCGATGGGGCAGCGAAGGACGGCGAGCAGTTCCGGCGTGACCATGTCGTCATGCTATGAGACGCGGACGCCGTCCACGAAGGTCTGGCATTCGGGAAGAGCCGATTGAAACGTGCGGCCATAGCCCTTCGTCAACACGCGCGGGTCGAACAACACGACCATGCCCGTATCCGACTTCGTCCGGATCAATCGGCCGAAGCCTTGCTTCAACTTCAAGATTGCCTGGGGCAACGTGTAATCCATGAACGGCTGGCCACCGCGCTCGGCGAT
>JANLUE010000212.1:0-6919 GCA_031363325.1 Gemmataceae bacterium | reverse complement strand
CTTGCTTGCGGTCTCGACCGGTTTCCGCGCCCGTGCCGTGGCCAACTTGACCCCGGCAGATTTCCAACTTGACCTGCCCTCTCCTGTTGTCAACCTGGCCGCCCGCTTCAACAAGAGCCGCAAACCGAAGGTACAACCCCTTCCTCCCGAAGCTGCGGACGCCTTGCGGGAATACCTGACCAACAAACCGGCCCGCCGTCCCGTGTGGGGTGGAACATGGGCGGCCGATCATCGGGGCGCAGAAATGATTCGCGGCGACCTCGAAGCTGCGGGCATACCCTACGCCGTTCAGGGATCGAACGGGCCGGAGTATGCCGACTTCCATGCCCTTCGCCATTCGTTCCTCACTTTGGGCGGCCGGGCCGGGATCGACCTGCGTACGCTTCAGGAACTCGCCGGGCACTCGAAACCGGAACTGACGGCCCGATACTCCCATCGCCGACTAAACGACCTGACCGGGGCCGTGGGGCGGATGCCGTCGCTTCTACTCACCGATCCGATCCCCGAACCGAACACCCTCGACCCTCAAACGCGCAGAGTCGCTGATTTTGGTTACACGAGGGTTACACGGCGAGGGGCCGTTTCGGGACACGTCGAGACATCTTCAGACATCAATTTGAGTTTTGATGGGCAGGGAGTTGAAACAACGCAACCCCCGGAATCCCAGGGGTTTTCGCTGGATTTGTCGGCAATTCAAGGCGGCCGGGATGAGCGAGGACGACGGGACTCGAACCCGCAACCACCGGATCGACAGTCCGGTACTCTAACCAATTGAGCTACGTCCCCAACACTGCTTGATATAGCGTCCGCTTCGCGTGGAGCAAGTCGCCGGTGTGCGGATTTTTCCGGTGGCTGGCCTCTAACCGTTGGCCCGTGCGGGACTTCGGGATCGTTCCGTTCGTATCATTCTCCCGTCGCCCCACGAGAGATCAACTTGGAAGCCGTGAACTGTCCGGGTTGTCAGCGAGCCGTCCGCGTTCCGGCCGACGTGCTCGGTCAGGTCGCGCGTTGCCCGTTCTGTAAGTGCCACTTTCGAGCGCCGGTTGGAACCGGCGACACGCTTGCCGACCCGGTGCTGTTGCGCCGAAACCCGTTTGCCGGGTCGCCGACGTTTGGGCCGGGGGCATTGATTTTGTTCGTTGGCCTCCTTGGAGTTCTCACGAACGTCGTCAGTATCGCAAAGAGCCTTTCCGACCCAGATGGGTTCACTCAGAAGACGCGCGATGACTTCGACGCCATGGCCGAACGGAGCGACAACCCGAAGCTCCGCGACTACGGCGAGTTGACCGTCAAGTGGTTGCCGCGGGCGCACTTCGCGTTTCTCGGCCTGAGCGCGCTCACGGTCGGGGCCGGGGTTTCGATGTTGCGGCAACGTTGGCATGGGCTCGCGATGGTCGGTAGTTTCGTGGCGTTGTTCAACGTGGCGAACTGTTGTTGCTTGCTGGGGTTCCCGGCCGGGGGGTGGGCGCTCTTCGTGCTGATGAACCCCGAGGTCCGCAAGTTGTTTGGGCCGAACCCCGTATCCTGACCGATCGCCCCTTTCCCGTAGGAAGCGAACATGAAACCATTGATTGCCGTACTCGCGCTCGGCTTTGTTGCCGGTGCTCGGGCCGACGAGGCCGCCAGCAAGAAGTTTCTCAAGGACCTCGAAGGAACCTATTCGGCCACGAGCATGTCGCTCGGGGGCATGGCGGCCCCAGAAGAATTGACCAAGACCGTCACCTTCGAGTTCAAGGCCGGCACCTTGATCGTGAGCGCGGGCAAGGGCAAAGACAAGGTCGCGACGCTCGTCGTCGATCCGTCGCAAAAGCCGATCGCCGTCGACGTGACGCCGAAGGACGGTCCGGACGCGGGCAAGTCGATGGCCGGCATCATCAAAGTCGAGAAAGACGTGGTCACGTTGTGCTTCATCGACGCGCCGGGCGCGGCTCGGCCCAAGGAGTTCACCGGCGAAGGCATGAAGACGATGCTCGTCGTGTTGAAGAAGAAGAGTTGAGCCGCGGGCTTTCGCCCATCAAATCAACCGGACCCCGGCCCGGAACTCATCCGGCGAGATCGCCCGATTTGTGGGAAGAAGGATGTAGGCGGCCGGGCTCGCACAACAATCCACGATGACCTGGCGCGGGTTCGGGGTCGAGAAGCCCGCGTCGCACGTGATGTGGCCGGTCACCAGGTAATCGCAATCCACCTTCTTCAGGAACGCGGCGCAGTTCTCGGCGCGGGTGTCGCGACCCCAGAGCAGTTCGTAAACCGTGCCGCCGACCGTCATGTCTTCGGGGGGGAACACGTCCGTCTCGAGATGGCGGAGTTCGAAGCGGTCGCGGACCTTCTCGCGGGGTAGGCTGTGGCTGATGAACACGCGGTTCGCGGTTCGCAAGGCGAGCGGCAACACGCCGAAGAGACGAAGGTAGCCGTTGTAGATTTCCGGCCCTTTCTCCGGGCCATACGCTTCGGCCACGCCGGCGATGAAGACCTTGTTCAGGTCGCGGTCGTTCTTCATGACGAGTCGGTCGGTCCACTGGGCCAACTCGTGGTTGCCCATCAGTAGGTGGACCTGGCCTGGGAACTGGCACTTCAAGGCGGCGAACAGGTCGAGCAACTGATGCGACTTGTCGCCCCCAAAGGGGTACTCGAACTTGCCGTGAACGACCTCCTGAAGCACGAGATGTCGGCGCGGATGGTTGGCGAGGTCGGCGGCGTGATAGACCGCCTGGAAGTTGCCGATGTGGCCGTGCATGTCGCCAGCGACCAGGACTTCGTCGGCCTGTTGCAACTGGACGAACCGACCTTTGCGACCGGGCGTCTGCCGGGTCGCGTCGGCGGCCTTGAAGAGCGTCTTCAACAGGCGGTCGGGGTCCGGCATCGTGGAGTGCGGCGCGGGGCCAGGAAGTTCGAGACAAGTGATTATAGTCTCAGAACTTTCGCACTTTAGCCCAATCAAATATTTTCTGGCTCATCCGACGTGGCCAAATTCCAGGCTACTCCGGCCTCAACAGCGGGAACAGAATCACGTCCCGGATCGACTGGGTGTTCGTCAGCAACATCACGAGTCGATCGATGCCAATGCCCAGGCCGCCGGCGGGGGGCATGCCATGGCGTTGGGCCCGGATGAAGTCGTCGTCCATTTTCGCCATCGAATCTTCCTCGGGCAGGCCGGCGAGCTGGCGGCGGAACGTGGATTCCTGGGTGATCGGGTCGTTCAACTCCGTGTAGGCGTTCGCCAGCTCCATGCCGTAAACGTACAGTTCAAATCGTTCTGCGATGGCCGGGTTCGCCCGTTGCCGCTTCGTGAGCGGGCACAGGGCGGCCGGGTAGTCGTACACGAACACCGGCCCGACCAACTTGTCCTCGACGCACGCTTCGAACAAGTTGTGCACGAGAACATCGTGTTCTTTGCCCGTCGAGTTGATCTTGAATCGCGCCGCCGCTTCCTTGACGGCGGCCTCGTCGAACATCGAACAGCCGACGTGTTCCTGAAACAGGTCCCCGTAGTTCGCGCGTTGCCAGGGAGGATTGAAGTCGACCGTCTGGTCGGCCCACGGTCGAACGCGCCCCCCGCCGATCGCGTCAACGCACGCGACGATCAATCCTTCCGTGAGTTCCATCATCGTGCGGTAGTCGCCGTACGCTTGATAAAGCTCCATCATGGTGAATTCGGGATTGTGTTTGTGGCTAATCCCTTCGTTGCGAAACACCCGGCCGATCTCGTAGACCTTTTCAATTCCCCCGACGAGCAAGCGCTTCAGGTGCAGTTCCAAGGCGATTCGCAGAACCAGGTCGATATCGAGCGCGTTGTGGTGCGTCTCGAACGGCTTGGCGGCCGCCCCGGTCGCGATCGCGTGCAACGTCGGCGTCTCGACCTCCATGTACCCTTGCGCGTCCAGGAAATTGCGAATGGTTCGCAGGATCAGGATGCGTTGCTTCGTGCGTGCGAGCGTCTCCGGCGTATAGACCAAATCGAGGTAGCGGTGTCGCAACCGATACTCGATGTCCTGCATGCCGTGGAACTTCTCGGGATGCGGCTCGAGTGACTTCGACAGCAGCGTCAGGTTCTCGGCCCGGACGGTCGGCTCCCCCTTGCGTGTCTTTCCGAACACCCCCTCGACGCCGATCAGGTCGCCGAGATCGAGCAAGTTCGCGAGCGCCCAGCCCGTCTCGCCGACCTGCTTCTTGCCGGCCATGATCTGCACGCGGCCGGTGTGGTCGTGCAGTTGCAGGAAGTGAACGTTGCCCTGATCGCGGCGCAGCACGATGCGGCCGGCGACGCGGACCCTTTCGGTCGGGTTGTCGTCGAACGAAACGCACGGCTTCGCCAGGACGTCGGCCACGCACGTGTGGCCATCGAAGCGCCCGCCCCAGGGATCGAGGCCCAGCGCCTCGATCTTGTGGAGCTTGTCGAGTCGGGCCGCCCGGGCGTCGCCGGTGGTTTCGGAAGTCGTCGGATCGGGGGTCACGGGTACTCTTGGTATTTGGATTGGTTCCCCCTCGCCGCTTCGGAGAGGGAGAACCTGAACTATTTCTTCCACGCGTGCCGGAAGAACCGTACCCAGTTGGCGTGCAGGATGTTCTTCACGTCCGCGTCGAGGTAGCCGCGCTCGCGCAACAGGGCGGGCACGCGTTGCAGGTCGGCGATCGTGTCCAGATCGTAGGGCGTCTGTTCCGTCCCGAAGCCGCCATCCAGATCGGTGCCGATCGCCGCGTGGTGGCTGTTGCCGGCCAGTTGGCATACACGATCAATGTGATCGACATACGTGGCGAGGGAAACGTTCGCTTGTTTTGGCGTGGTTTTGCCGCGGACCCAACTTGGCGAAAGCATCCAGGCGTCGAGCGCCGAGCCAATCACCGCGCCGCGACCGACGAGTCGCTTGATCTGTTCGTCGGTCAATTGACGTTGATCCGGGACGAGCGAACGGCAGTTGTGATGGCTCGCCAGGACTGGCCCGCCATAGGTATCGAGCGCTTCGTCGAAGCATTGATCGGACAGGTGCGTCACGTCGAGGATCATGCCGACGCGTTCCATTTCCTTCAGCAACGGCTTGCCCGGCGGGAACAAGCCCCCTTCGGTGCCGGTACCATGCGCGTACGGGCTGACACCATAGTGGGCCGGCCCAATGATTCGCAGGCCGAGTTGGAACCACTCTTCGACTTGATGCGGCGACAGGACCGAGTCGGCCCCCTCCATGCTCAGGATGAACCCGAGTGGTTCCGGCGATTCGCCAGTCGCCCAGGTGGCCACGTGCCGGTCGAGGCCCGCCGCGTCCTTGATCCAGTTCAGATGGCCCGCTCGCTCCAAATTGCGGTAATACGTCATCTGCCCGACGGCGGCCGCATGGGCCGCCTCCATCGACGCGTAGCGCTGAATGGCCGGCATCAGGTTTGGCCGGAACAATCGCGGCAGCAACGTGGCGATGAAGATTCCGACCTTGCCCTTGCGAAGTTCCGGAAAGGTGACCGTGCCGCGGCCACGCGCCTTGAAGTCGACGGCCTGGTCCGCCGACTCGCGCTTGCGAATCTCGGCGACCGACTGAAGCAGGTCGCGATTCCAGTCGAGCGCGTTCCAGGCGAGGTCGAGGTGCGCGTCGAAAACCAACATGTTGGATGCTCAAGGTGGGCAGGGAAAAGTGTATGTTCGCCACGCGGCGAAGTCCTGGCGGAGCGTATTCGTCACGGTGCGCCGGCTCGACTCGCGGCGAGCCAAATGACATTTTCAACCGGAAGCTCGAAAGCCCGGCCGTTGGTTCGCCGGCTCGCCTCATGGCCGGCGCGTTCTCCGAACCTTGCTTTGCTCCCCACGGTCACGGTAAGATCGCTACGACGCCCAGGCCCCAAACCCGTCCGCCCGACATGTCCACCTTTCGCGACTGGCTGACTCAGGTACTGACCGACGGGCAATCGGTTCAGGACGAGCCGCCGGCGCTCGACGCGAAGGAACGCGCGGCGGTTTGTGCAACCTTGCGGAGGGCCTACGTGCAACGGGCTCTCGACATCGCCGGTACGCCACTCCAATTCGATGAAGCGGTGGCGGTATGGGCGGTCCAAGTTCTCGCGGCTTCTTGTTGGGAGTTGGCTTCCGGGTCCGACGATGTTACCGGCCCGGCGATCGCACGCGAACCCGATAGGCTGGCCGCGCATCTTTCCGCGGACGTTTCGCTGCGGTTTCTGCCAGCGGTGCTCGCCCGGGCTCGCGCGCGTGGCGGCATGGATTGTCTTGTCGAACGCGTGACGGCGATCCTTCGACGCTGGCCGTTGTCGGGCGTGCTCGCGGGTTTGGCCGAGGCACCACTTGGTTCGCTCGAGTTCGACGGACACGTCGGACTGCAGATGCTCTACGCCGAACGGCAGGTCGATACGGGCCAAGTCGCGTGGTTGCCGGACGACGGAAACACGCTGCAATGGATCGAGAAGGTCTATCACGAACGCGGCAAGCTGTTGCCGACGCGGGCCATCGGCCCGGAGGAAGCCCATGTCGAATGACGCGGCCGCACGACTGAGAAGTTCCGCGACAACACCGCTCAAGGATCGCTTCGTCGGCCGCGACGAAGTCGTCGACTTGATCGCCCTGGCCGCCGTCGCGGGCGAACATCTCTTTCTGTACGGCCCGCCGGGGACGGCCAAGTCGCTCATCGTCCGGCAATTCGCCGCAACCGTGCGCTGCCGTTACTTCGAATATCTGCTGACGCGATTCTCCGAGCCGAACGAACTATTCGGGCCAATCGATCTGGTTCGTCTGCGCGAAGGAGTCGTCGCCACGGTGACGGCCGGGATGTTGCCCGAGGCCGAGTTCGCTTTCCTCGACGAACTGTTCAACGCCAATAGCGCGATCCTGAACAACCTGCTGACGGTGTTGAACGAACGCGTCTATCGCCGGGGGGCGGAGACGCATCGGCTGCCGTTGCTGTGTGCCTTCGCCGCGTCGAAC
>JANLUE010000187.1:0-1968 GCA_031363325.1 Gemmataceae bacterium | reverse complement strand
GCGGGCGTTCGTGCAACAGAAGCGCGACGAACTGGCAGCCGGCGCTCGCAAGCGAGCCGCGGAATACTTGCTCGCCGCCCATGCGAACCGCGACAAGCCGCCGCAAGACGAGTTCATGCTCATCGCCGACGGGGCCGACCTGAACCCGAAGATGGCGATCCGCTGGCAGGCGTTCGTCGCCCGCTCGCGGCGAACGAACGACCCGATCTTCGCCGCCTGGAACCGCTTCGCCGACTTGGCCGAGAAAGACTTCGCCGCGAAGGCCCCTGGGGTTATCGCCGGACTCGCGGACGCGAATCACGTCGTGGCCCGCGCGTTCAAGATTCCGCCGAAGTCGATGGCCGACGTCGCCAAGACCTACGGCGAGTTACTCAATCGTACGCAAGCATTCGTTGATGCGTCGATGCTCGCCGGCTCGACCGCGCTCGTTCGGCTCGACGCGGGCGAACTCGCGATCCGCGATTTGATCCGCGACCCCGACTATCCGCCGAACGTGGTCGTGGGCGACTATGGCGACCTCGACCTGTTGCCGGACCGACCGTCGCAAGCGGAATTGCAAAAGTTCCGCAAGGAAGTCGAAACCTGGCGCGGGACTGGTCCCGGAGCCCCCGCGCGAGCGATGGCCCTGGTCGATGCGCCGCGACCGGTCACGCCGCGTGTTTTTCGACGCGGCAACCCGCACAACCTCGGCCCTGCCGTGCCCCGGCAATTCCTCGCGTGCCTGTCCGGGCCGGACCGGCAACCCTTTACCGACGGCAGCGGCCGACTCGAGATGGCCAACCGCATCGCGTCGGCCGACAACCCGTTGACGGCGCGCGTGTTCGTCAATCGCGTCTGGCAGAACCTGTTCGGACGTGGACTCGTATCAACGCCGGGCGATTTCGGCCTGCGCGGCGAACTCCCGTCGCACCCGGAACTGCTCGACCATCTCGCTGCGTCCTTCGTCGCCGAAGGTTGGTCGACGAAGCGACTCGTTCGACGAATCGTCTTGTCGGCCACGTATCGCCAGTCGTCGTCGAGCGAATCGGACAACGTCTGGCTCGCCGGAATGCCGCGCCGCCGACTCGACTTCGAGCCGATGCGCGATGCATTGTTGGTTGCGAGCGGGAAGCTCGATCGAAGTGTCGGCGGGCCGTCGGTCGCGAACTTCCTGGCGGACGGCGCCACGCGGCGAACGATGTACGCCCACCTCGATCGACTGAACGTGCCCGGCGTCTACCGTACGTTCGACTTCCCCTCGCCGGACGCCACGAGCCCGAAACGCGACCAGACGACTGTCCCGCCACAAGCATTGTTTCTGTTGAACCACCCGTTCGTCGCCGCCTGCGCGAAGAACCTGATGAGCCGCCCCGATGTCACTTCGATTGCCGAGTTCGACGGCAAATTGAACCGAGTTTATGCCATTGCGTACGGCCGTCCGCCGAGCGAGCGCGAGCGGGCGCTGGCTAAGGAGGTGATTGGAACCGACGCGAGCGCCTGGCCGCGATTCGCGCAGGCCCTGTTGATGACGAATGAGTTCCTGTTCGTGGATTAATCTTCCTCAACTCGCCCCGACCATCAATGGCCCGCGGTTTCGCGTGGGGTCGGCTTTCTTTTCGAGGCGATGCTCCACGCCCGCCCGGACGAAGGCGCGGAACAATGGATGCGCCTTGTTCGGCTTCGACTTGAATTCCGGGTGGCACTGGACGGCCACGAACCACGCGTGTTCCGGCAACTCGATCACTTCCACGAGCCCGCCATCGAGCGTCGTCCCCGAGATGGCGAAGCCATCCCGCCGGAACAGTTCGCGGTACTCGTTGTTGAATTCGAATCGGTGCCGATGTCGCTCGGAGACAATGTCCACGCCGTAGGCCGCATGGGCCTTGGTCCCCGGCACGAGCCGACAGTCCGATGCACCGAGCCGCATCGTCCCGCCGACGGCTGTCACCTGACGCTGCTCGTCGAGTAAACAGACGACCGGGTCGGGCG
>JANLUE010000782.1:0-1070 GCA_031363325.1 Gemmataceae bacterium | reverse complement strand
GCAGGCCAGCAAGCGGCCCTTCGCGTCGAAGAGCAAGCCGTTTGTGCCGGCCTTGTCGCGATGAACAGACGACTTGCCGTCGCGCGACAGTCGATTGATCGAGCCGTTGCCGCTCATCAGGATGCCGAGGTCGGGGTGCCAGGCCGGCCCCTCGCCGCCGAAGCCCCCTTCGACCTCGACTTTCAGCGTGGACTTCGGATCAAAGATGTCGTCCGCGCGAACGACTCCGCCAAATGCGACGAGAAGTATGGCGATCGAATGGCGCATCGAAGTCTCCGCAAAAAATATCGCGTGCGCATGAGCATACACTTCCAGATCGAAAACGCCACGGTCGTCCGCCCGACCGGCGAGTCGGTCTTCACGGATTTGTCCTGGACTGTGCGGGCCGGCGAGTGCTGGGCGATCGTCGGGCCGGTCGGGTCGGGCAAGACGGCTCTCGCCGACGTGGTGCTCGGCCGATTGCGGCTGATCTCCGGCGAAATCGCGTGGCCGATCGTCGCGAAGCACGGTGCCACGTTTCCGGACGACGTGATCGGCCGGGTCGCCTTCAAAGAGGAATCGCGGCTGTTCTCGTACGGCAAACATTACTACCAGCAACGCTTCAATTTCATCGAACCCGATGACGACTTGACGCTCGACCAGTTCCTGCGCGCCGGCACATCGACCAACGAATCGCAACTCGTTGATGTGACAAGTCGGCTCGGCATCGCCGGCCTCCGGGAACTCTCGCTCATCAAGTTGTCGAACGGCCAGACGCGCCGGGCCCGGATCGCCAAGGCCTTGCTTGCTCGGCCCGCGTTGTTGATTCTCGACGAACCGTTCATCGGCCTCGACGACGACGGTCGTCGCGAAGTCGCCGCTCAACTCGATCGACTTCGACGCGACGGTGTTGGCCTTATCCTGATCACGCACCCGGACACCGTGCCGAGTTGGGTCACACAAGTTCTTGAACTGAACGACCGGCGCATCACGTTCAATGGCCCACGCGAAGACTTCGTCGCGCGAACGGCACCGGGCATCGCCTCAGTTTCATGGCCGAGAGCCGATTCATCGGGTCCGCTCGTTGTGGA
>JANLUE010000085.1:0-1043 GCA_031363325.1 Gemmataceae bacterium | reverse complement strand
TCCAGGTTTCAATCCGACTCAGGTTGAGAACGATCGGAATTAGAAATGTCGCCCACACGTCGCGACGAGCGCAGCCGCGTTCGCCAGAACGCGGGGAACCCGAAGCGATTCGCCCGCGTTCTGGCGTACGCGGCTACGCGATTTGCCTCAGCGGGTTCATCCGGTTGTGGCGGACGCGACTCGAAGGCGACGTCGTTCCATTCGAACGCTCTTAGAATTGACCGTGCCCCCGTCCCCGGATGCCAGCCATGAAGATCGGCGTCGTACTCGAATCGATGGGCCTCGACTTTCGCCGAGGACTGCCGCAGGCGGCGAAGTTCGCGGTAGGCGGCGTGCAATTCGACGCGGCCGGCGAGTTGGGGCCCGATCGACTCACGGACACCGGGCGGCGCGAGTTGAAGAACTTGCTCCGCACGTTCGACCAGTCGGTGACCGCGCTGAATTGTCCCTTCCGCCGTGGCCTGGACGACCCCGACAACCTCCAGGCCCGCATCGAGTATCTGCGCAAGGTCATGAGCCTCGCGTTCGAACTCGGGGCGCGAACGGCCATCGTCCAATGCCCCAAACTCCCGGTCAAGGAAGATGGCGATGAGTCGCGGGCCAATCGCCTGCGTGAGACGCTCGCCGACCTTGGCCGCTACGGCGATCGCATCGGCTGCGTGCTCGCGCTCGAGATTGGCCTCGACGCGCCGGAGGCCGTCCAGGCGTACCTCGAGTCGTTCGATGTCGGCAGCCTCAAGGTGAACTTCGACCCGGCCAACTTGCTCGTCAACGGCTTCGACCCGGTGAAAGGCGTGCTGCCGTTGCACCGGCTGATCGCCCATGTTCACGCCCGCGACGCCCGCAAGTCGACGGTGAATCGCGGCGCGACGGAAGTAGCGCTCGGAGCCGGGGACATCGACTGGCTGGCCCTGTTTGGTTCGCTGGCCGCCATCGAATATCGCGGCTGGCTGACGATCAAGCGCGAGAACAGCGAGAACCGGCTCGAGGAAATGGAGAAGGCGGTGGGGTTTTTGCGGCGGATGATGGTGGGATAAGATAAG